>JAAXQB010000142.1 GCA_012329085.1 Methanosarcinales archaeon
CAGTACACCTCGATGCAGGTTCTCCCAAACTGTCAACATTTGGAGTTTTAGGTGCACAACCTAAAAATAGTATTGAACTCATTATCAAAATAAACAAAGTTTTAAAGTATTTCATTATTTCCCTTTTAATAGTATAATACTTAATTCTTGCAAAAAAATTTAATTTAATTACTTAATTATTATTAATACTTAAAAGTAAATATTATATTTTACTAAAAAGTTACATTTAGTACAAGCGACTTACTTTATAGCCTCTACTTCCACACTATCAATATAGGCATCTTGATTCACATCATACTGACAAAAATCATCTTGAAGTGCTTTTGAGGCTTCGGTGTAAAATATTTTGCCATCTTTGTTTTTGTCAAACATCTTCATGACAGGGTGAACCGTGCTGTTATTATCTTCTGTTCCCCAAAGAGAAAGTGAGAACAAAGCAAATGTTATAAGAAAGATTTTTATCATAATATAAATTTACCCAAAAGTATGCACCCCCATAATCACCCAACAAATAATGTGCAAAATAACCGTAAACAAAACAGCCGTCGCCCCAATGTCCTTAGCTGCTTTGGCTAAAGGATGAATATCTTGAGTCACTAAGTCCACCACATTTTCAACAGCAGAGTTGAGTAACTCTGCAATCATAATCATAAAATAAGTCACTAAAAGCACCAATTTATAAATTAATTCAAATGGCATAAAATAAATAAGTGGTAACACAATTAATGCAATAACTAACTCTAATTTAAAAGAAGTTTCTGTTTTAATGGCATGAACCAAGCCATCTAAAGCATAAGATGCATTTTTAAACAGCGTGTACTTCGGTTTATTATTTAACATCTACTAAAGACCAAAGGTTAAGACAATTTGACCATTACGGACATCAATTCCATTGACAAAACTCGAACCCATTCCAGCTTTTGAAATGTTATAAATAGGTTTTTTAGAAATTGTCTCAGCAATTAGAAGACCTAAGGCATTACGCATGTCTGTTGTTAAATATTTGGCCAAAGAGAAGTCTTGAAACTTTAAATCTTGCACCATCGGGTTGTCTAAATATAAATTTTTAGTTTTGGGGTCAAAACGTACCCCAGATGAAAGCGTTAAATTTCCTCCCAACCCATTTGGCAGTAACATACTCGTAATGTTAAAGCCTGTTCCAATGGAAAGTTTATCTGAACCTGCTTGTCCTAAAATATTAGGGTCAAGCATCTCAACTGTACCGAAACTACGACTCTCTTTAAGAGGGAACTGCTCTGCTAAGCTAGAGTTTATCATGCCCATTGGCACAGTAAAAGTATAGCCTCTACCTTGTGGGTCAACGCCCACACAGGCTGTAAAAGAGCCGAGAAGAAGTCCCAAACTAACTAAGAGTGATTTTTTTGTAATGTTTTTCATTTTTATCCTTTGTGATGTGTTTATTTTATACCATGTTTCTTATTGTAAGCTTGAATTTTACGGACATAGGCATCATGCTTTCTTTTCCGTACAGCTTCTCTTTTTAGCAAATGTCTTCTTGCCAAAGCTCTGTCAACCCTTAAATATTTTTGTTCCACCATTTTGCTTATGATTTTTTGAAAGGTAGGAGCTGCTGTTTGTGAAGCAAAATAGACTTTTTTAGGCTTAATCACAAAAACCCCAATGGTATATTTATGTCCATATTTGTCATTGGCAAAGCCAAAGAAACTACTGTGATATTTTTCAACATATCGCCCTCGTTCAGAAATATGAGCTGTACCTGTTTTTCCTCCAACTTCTAAGCCATCGTATTGGGCTGCTGTTCCTGTTCCTCTGTTTACCGTGGCTTGTAACATATCCTTAACAATATTGGCTGTCTTAGCCGAACAAGCTCGTAATGATGAGACATCATGAGGTACAGCATACCTTTTGCCATTTTGGTCACTCATTTGGTCAACAATTTTAGGAGTTACAGCAATACCCTCATTATTAAAAGCAGAATAAGCTTTAATAAATTGCATAAAATTGACTAATAGTCCATAACCATACGCTGTATTGGCTGCATGTACTTTATGTTTAAGTAAATAAGGAGCTTTTATTCTTCCATGTAACTCTTTGGAAAGGTCAATCCCTGAGGCTAATCCTAAACCAAAGTTTTTCCAACCATTATGCAGTTCTTGTCCTGAAAGTCTCCATGCAATTTTAGAAATACCAATGTTGGAAGAGTACATAATAATACCCTTAGGCGTTAACGCTTCAAAATAGTCATCATCCGAAATGGTATAAGTTTTAGTAACAGATAATTTACCTCCCAAACGGATTTGTTTTTTTAAATTTACTTTATTGTGATCAAGTGCTATTGCCATGGTCAAAGGTTTCATCACAGAACCTGGTTCATAAAGATATTCTGAAAAATTCGGGTTTAGAGAATTCACATCTTTTTGATAAATATGAGCAGGGTCAAAACGCTCCGAAGTCGCCAATGCCAACAACTCACCCGTCTCCGAGTTCATAACAGCTGCCATGACTTCTTGGGCAACTGTTTGACTTTTCATATCATCAAGAACCTCTTCTACTTTTTTTTGAAAAGAGAGTTCCATATTTAAATGTAAATTTAAACCATCAATCCTTTTTACTGCCCGACTTTCACCTGTACGCAAAGGGGTACGAATAGCATCACTCTTCCCTTGTACCATACCATCTTTTTCAGACATTAGATAAGAAGCATACGCTTTTTCTAAACCTTTCATACCTTCAACTTTTTTATATTTCTCTTCTGTCTTATGCACATAGCCAATAACTGGTGTCAAAATATTTTTATGAGGAAAATATCGCTCTTCACTGGCAGGAACAATGTCTAAACCATTGACCAAGTGTGGTTTACTTGGGTTAATGGGGCGAAATATTTTTAACTTAAGCATTTTATGTGAAAGAGATTTTAAATCAGAAGCCAAACGATAATCTAAGTCATCTGCCAAATAGATGTATCCAAATTTTGTTTTTCCAGATTTATCCAAAAATTTAGCCGAAATTTCTTCTTCACTAATCCCCGAATAGATAGAAAAAAGCTTTATAAAAAGATTTTTTTTCTTAGG
>JAAXQB010000196.1 GCA_012329085.1 Methanosarcinales archaeon
AACTGAAATGGAAAAGAAAATAGCAATTATGGGTTTTGGAAACCCTGTTAGAAGTGATGATGCTGTAGGGATATATGTAATTGAAAAATTACAAAAAATTATTGGTAAAAATGATAATATCAATGTATTTGATATGGGAACTGCTGCCTTTGAAATTATTTTTGGTCTAAAAGATCATAGCAAAATAATAATGGTAGATGCTGTACTGAATACGAATGAACCTGATGGAACATTATATAAAGTACCAGCAGAAGAAGTTTTGAGAGCGCCTATTAATGACCCTTTGGTTTTTACACACGGAATGAAATGGGATCAAGCATTGTCTTATGCAAAAAAAATATTCATAGATGACTATCCAGATGACATAGAAGTATATTTAATAGCTATAACTGATACAAAATTAGAAATAGAATTAAGTAAAGAAGTAGAAAAAGCTGGAGATAAAGTTGTAAATTTAATTTTAGAAAAATTAAATATTAAAACTAATGAGTAAAGTATCTTTAAAATCTTCACATATCTATTTAGATAATGAGATTATAGAGCCAATTTTTGGAAATATCCATTTTGCTTATGTAACTTATGTAGAAAAACAAAAAAGAATATTAATTACTCCTGTCAGTAGTCAATGGTTTGTAAAAATGTTTAAACCAACACAGTTTCTTTTGAAAGAAAGAAATTTGAAAGGAGATAGGACACTTGCTATAAGAGAGATTTTTATTGACAATGATTTGGATACAACAGATAGAGTTTTAGAATACGAAATAATAGAGAAAACAAAATTGATTAAAATAACAGTATAATGTCTAAAAGAAATAAACCAGAAGATGCTTGGCTTATGGATTCTGAAGTAAAAGTAAGAATTTCTAAAGTAAAAGGTAGATGGGAGGTTTCTTTAATTTTTATAGACACAAAAAACCCTCTAAATGTATTAGTAAAAACAATTGGAGATTATAGATCACAAAGATTGGCAGAAATAAGTGCAATGTATATGCAAAGAACTGCAGCTAAAGATGTAAGAGGAACACAAAAAGTAAATAAAGATGATTACGATATTAACAACAACTGATAAACTTACTTTTTGTAAAAATACTATTCAATCGATAGATAGATTAGATGAATTAGTAAGTATTTCTTTGAAAGAAGAAAACAATAATAATAAAATTTTAAAAATTGAAGAAGAATATATTTTTCCTCAATTGGATTGGAATGATACTGAAGTTCCTTATATATTTCCAAAAATAGCACTTACAGAAAATAATTTGTTAGCTATGATTTTTTACAAATTGGGAAATCAACAAAAAGCTTTTGAATATATAAATCCTGAAGATGAATTGTTTAATCATTTAATGATTGTAGCAAATTTTCAATTTGGATATAAAATAAGCAATGAACAAATAGATTTTTTGGAAACTGATTCTAAACACAATTTAGCTATAATAAACAATTTTGGAATAGTAGAAAAAAATATAAGTATTCAAGATTTACAGTCTTTATATGAAGAAGCTATAAAATCTGGTAAGACAAATGCTGAAAAACTTTTTTCCACTAAAAATTATGTAAACTTATTAATGGATAATGGTTTGCATAATGATGCTGAAAAACTGATGCGTTCAATGATGTCTTTAGCTAAAAATAAAGATGAAAAAAACGCTTTAAATGTTTTGCTTGCAAATTGTTTGATGGCTCAAATAAATATTCCTTATAACAAGGAAACGCTTTCTGAAATAGAAACATTACAAACTTCTGCTATAGCATATTTTCAAGAAAATGAATTAAAACTGAATGCAGGTTTGGTATTAATAAATGCCGCTGAATTAGCAAATATTCAAGAAGATTTTCAAAAAGCAAATAATTTAATTAATAAGGCTTTATTGTTTTTTAAAGATGAAAACATTCCACAATTTATGGGCGAAGCATCTTATCAAAAAGCTATTATATTATATAAATGGTCTAAAAACGGAAGTCCACAATACTATAAACCCTCTATTAATACATTTCAAAATGCATTGAAAGTGTTTAAAGAAAATGACTTTCCGCAAAAATTTGCCGATATCCATCATAATTTAGCTTTGATATATTCTGAAATTCAAGTTTCTGAACAAGAAAAACCAATATGGACTGCATTTTGTGCTTCTTCTTTTAAAAATGCATTAAAGTTTTATACTAAAGAAGAACATCCTTATCAATTTGCTATGATTTCTCATAATTATGCAACAGCATTGATGGGATTTCCCGAAGCGAAATTACATAGTAATTTAGATAAAGCATTTGGTTTTTTTGAAGATGCTTTGGCAATTAGAAATAAAGAGAACTATCCGTTTGAAAGAGCATTAACTTTGCTAAATCAATTAGAACTTTATTGGTTGATTCATAATGAAAATTATGAAGATGAAATAAAAACTTTTGAAGCAATGAATGCTAAAGCCAATGAAATTAAAGAATTGGTAAAAGATAAAGATTTGATTGAAAAAGCAAATACTCACATTGAAGAATTACATAAAATTAAAAAAACAATATTTTAAATGCACGAAACATCTATCATAAATAGTATAATGAAAACTCTAGAAGTTGAGTTTGAAGAAAAAAAACTTGATGTAATGTCTAAAATATATATTAAAGTTGGGAAACTGTCAAATATAGAACCAAGATTATTACATAATGCTTTTACTGCAAAATACCCTTGTGGCACAAAATATCATAGTGTAAAACTTGAAATTGAATCTACAGAAATTAAAATTCGCTGCGAAAGTTGTGATCATATAACACAAATAGAAAACTATAGGTTTTTGTGTGAAAAATGTGAAAAACCAAGTAAAAATTTAATTCAAGGAGAAGAAATGCTTATTCATAAAATAGAATTTGACGACTAAATTAAATGCTTAGAAAAACATTAACATATACTGATACTTTTTACGAAAAATTGAAAGATTTTTGGGAAAGTAAGACAAGTTTACACTTAACAAGTGCTGTGCTTGTTATTAGTTTTGTTGTCTGTTCATTTCTAAGTGTCCTTGTTATCAACAACTACATACAACTAGGGAGCTTTACACATAGTTTTAAAAACCCATTTTTTTCAATAGAAATAGTTTTTACCTTGCTATTAATAACCGAATTATTTGGTTTAATTTTTATGCTACCAGACTCTGTTGCCAAATCGGTTGGTAAACAATTTGAATTATTGTCACTAATCTTTTTAAGAGACGGATTTAAAGAGTTTAGCCATATTGGGACTGATTTTACTTG
>JAAXQB010000326.1 GCA_012329085.1 Methanosarcinales archaeon
AGTTATATACTAAACACTCATTCATTCTGAATGAGTTAAAGAAATTTTTAATTTCTTGACTGTCCATATTTTTCACAATATATATCATGGATTGAATTTTTTCATTCATTATCATATGTATCTTTTTCATTCTTTCTTCAACAAAAAAACCTGATCAACAAGCTTTTCATCTTCTAAATAGGAATACTTCTTCTCTTTAACCAATTGTAAATTGGGAAATCTATCTAAATACAATTCTGCAAAATTAGTTTTCCAAAGTAATTCATCATGCCCCCTATAATCAACTTGTGTATATTCAGTAGCAAAATATTCAGACCCCCATATATATTTCTTTGAACATCGGTAAATTTCATCTAAAACGCGATTAATATCTTGTGGCGATATATGTATCAAGACGCCTGATGTAAATATCAAATCAAAATAAGCATCTTTAAATGGAATGTCAAAAGCTGATCCTTGTATTATATTGATTTCTTTTGTTCTCTCTTTTGCTTTTTCTACTGCATACCAATTGATTTCAATTCCATTTAAATTTTTAAAACCATTTTTTTGCAAAAGTAATAACTGATTTCCAACATTACTACCAACTTCGAGAATATTATTTAATTCCAAACCTGATAGGAATTCATTAATTTGCTCAGTTCTTGAAACTCCTATATTATTATGGATTGATTCATCTAACTCAACTAAATTTACTGTATTTCTATCCGTATATTCTTCGCCAAATTTTCCAGCCCATTCTTTTATTTGTTCTGTCATTTTAATTTCCTTATTTTTTTATTTCAGATATTGTTTCTTTTACCGCATTAATCACATAAATTACCTCACTCTTTTCCATATTTGGAAAAAGAGGAAGCGTAATAATCCTATTAAATACATCTTCGGTTACTAAAAAATCCATTGGATTGACATCAATCCATTTTTGATAGCTCGTTCTCAAAGAGAACGAGCGATAATATGAAAAATGATATATTGGAATATAATGAAGATTAACCCCAATATTTTTTTCTCTCATCTTGCTAAAAAATTTATCTCTATTTACACCATTCAACAAAATCGTATAAATATGCCACGCGTGTTTAATATGAGGTTTAACAACTGGAATTTCTATTTCAGGAATATCCTTAAAAGCTTTATTATACATTTTCACAACATTCGCCCTTCCCATTATAAATTTATCCAATTTTTTCAATTGTGAAATCCCTAATGCTGCTTGAAAATCCGTTATCCTATAATTTCTACCAAGAAATTTTAAATCATACGCCCATCCTGCCTCTGGTCCAAATCTATCCAAAGCACTCTTATCAATTCCATGATTTCTCAGCATTTTCAATTTTTCATAGAATTCTTTATTATTCGTAACTACTGCTCCACCTTCACCAGTTGTTATATGTTTTACTGGATGAAAACTGAATATAGTCATATCTGCAAAGTTTCCTATTTTTTTTCCTTTATATTCAGCACCAATTGCGTGGCATGCATCCTCAATTAAATATAAATCATTCTCTTCAGCAATATTTTTTAGTTCTTCAATATCACATGGATGTCCTGCATAATCCACATAAATTATTGCTTTTGTCTTATCTGTGATCTTTTTCCTAATTTCATTAGGATTGATATTTCTTGTATCTTTTTCAATATCTACAAAAATTGGTTTTAAATTATTGTATAATGCCGCATTTGTCGTTGCTACAAAAGTAAAAGGCGTTGTAATAACTTCATGACCATATGGGATATTCAAAGTTTGAACTGCAATATCTAATGCACTCGTTCCAGAATTAACAGCAACTGCATATTCACACCCAACATATTTACATAATGCATCCTCAAATTCTTCTATTTTTGGTCCAGTAGTAATCCAATCACTTTTCAAAACTTTTATAACTTCATTTATGTCTTCTTCATCTATCGATTGGTGCCCATAAGGTATGAATTTCATTTATGTATCCTCAAATTTATGTGAAATTGTGTCACCTGATACTTCAGGCATTGTACTAAATACAACAATACTCGCTACACAATCACCAATATTCTTTACCGCGTGAGCAATATGCGGCGGCAAGTATATCAATTTATAATCTTCAGTATTCACATCAAGAATTATTTTCTCTTTCTCTAATGTATTCACATCCTCCATAAATAGCATAATTTTCCCCATAACTATTGCAATCCATTCTTTTTTACACTTATGATAATGGTTTGCCCTAGTTTTCCCAGGATTTATCGAAACCAAATATGAATGCACACAATCGAAAGGTGTATCGTCATACTTCATAGAAATCAACTCAGAAAGCCAACCATCGTCTCTGATATGTTTCTCACGATACAATTCCTTATATTTCATGACTCATCTACTATTTTTTTAATTTCACTCTCTGTAAGCCATGTATCATTATTATCGCTTGTATATCGAAATCCTTCAGAAGGTGTTTTTTCATTCATAAAATTGTCCTTTTTCCAAAAAGAATGTTCTGGTTCAATAACGAAATAATTATTAAATTCTTTAGTATGCCTAGCTTCATCTTCTGTTAAAAGAATTTCATGCAATTTCTCGCCAGAGCGAATTCCTATTATATTCTTTTTAGCATTCGGAGCTACAATATTAGCCAGATCAATAACTTTCATACTTGGAATCTTAGGAACAAATATTTCGCCACCTTTCATGCGTGTGATACAATCCATGACAAAACGAACACCCTGTTCTAATGTAATCCAGAATCTTGTCATTCGATCATCTGTGATGGAAATTACACCATTTTTCTTTTGCTCTTTAAATAATGGGATTACACTCCCTCTACTACCAATCACATTTCCATATCTAACACAACTAAATTTTACATTTTCTCTTCCTATATAAGCATTTCCTTGTGTGATCGATTTTTCTGCTACCATTTTTGTTGCACCATATAAATTCACTGGATGAACTGCTTTATCAGTACTAATCGCCATAACAATTTTAACAGAGTTATCAATAGCGGCATCAATCACATTTACAGTCCCATCGACATTAGTTCTAATTGCTTCTATGGGATTGTATTCACACGCAGACACATGTTTTAAAGCTGCAGCATGAATAATTATATCAACACCACTTACAGCCCTATATAGGCGATCTTTATCTCGAACATCTCCTATTAGAAAACGAAGGCGTGAATCATCAAATTGGTTTTGCATCTCCATTTGTAACAATTCACCGCGTGAATAAATGCGTACGCTTTTTGGATTGTGTTCGTTCAAAAGAATTTCAGTAAATTTTTTACCGAATGATCCTGTCCCACCAGTTATTAATATCGTTTTATTATCCAATATTGACATTTTACTTCCTCTTTTTTCTAATTATTTCTTCAATTAAATTAACAACTCGTTCTGTTGCTTTCCCATCTATTTTATAAAGATATTTTTCTATATATATCTTTCTATTATTTTTCAAATCTGAATCGTTTTCCAATAATTTTTCAATAGTTGATTTTAAAATACCCTCATTATAAACACCTAATGCCACACCTTGTTCTACATAATCAACAACATCTAAATCTCCACTAAAATTTAAAACTATAACAGGCTTATTTAAAGCTATTGCTTCCATTGCCGTTGTAGAATCTTTTATTATCATTAAATCACAAATAAATAACAACTCATAAGTATCAGAATCTTTTTGCATCATTATTGCATCAATACCAAACCTGCTTAAATAATCCTTAATCATCTTTGTATATTTTTGCCCTTCTCCAGGGTGTTGTTTTATAATTAAAGTTGCATTATCCATATTTTCTATCGCTACAACCACTTCTTTGAGATAATTTATATTCTCCTCATAGCTTAATGCATGAGATTGTGTTGTCCAAAGGATAATTCTATGTGCTGGATTAATTCTATATTTTTTAAAAAACTCCTTTTTTGAATAGATTCTATTCACATGATGCAAGACATCATATCTTGGCTGCCCTGTAATTACAACTTGATTAGGGTCATAGATACTATTTTTGGTCAACAAGTCATAATGATATTGTCCATATACACAAGTAAAATCTGGTATAATCTTTTTTATATCCTCTTTATCTTTTTTATTAAATATATATCCAAGATGCGTTGGTGTAATGATGCCGTGTTGTATTGCTAAAGTTGGAACTTTCTTAATTTTAGATGCGATTATAATCGCTCTTTGAAAATCGCCATATTCATTTTCTATAAGGATTAAATTTGGTTGCTCCACATCAATCATATTCTTTGCCATCTCGATATACTTAACAATATGCGGAAATGATAATTCGAAATAAGTTTCAAGTTCTCTATTTATTTGTTCATAATAATTTTGTTCATCACATATACACACATCCTTAAAAAGATTGTCTTGTTTTAAAACACCAAATGCTTCCTTAAAATATTTTTTAGAGAATTTCGTTTTCTTATACACATTAATGTTCCAATAAACATCAAATGGTTTATGTGTAACATACCAATACTTTAATTTTTCAACATAAATTTTCAAACTCGTCATTGGAGCTGTATTTAATATTGGATAGATACCTATTAAACTACATGTATTGCCATCACTCAATCTCTTTAAAATTGAATCAAAAAATGCATCAGTTTTTTTTATGCAATTCGTGTCATAATCTATAATTTCTCTCCATTCTATATCTTGTGCAGTAACTACTATTTTCGGAATTTTTGGCCTAACTTTAATAAACTTATTATTAATTTTAATAATAATCATTATTGATAACATTTTTAACAAATCGAAAAAAAATTCAACCTTTTTATAAACTGCTATTATATATTTATTATGACCATATACAATACCTAAATCTTTATTCAGCAGTGAATGTATGCGATAATAAAATCTAATGTAGGGAATCCACCATAAAATAATACTTTCATAAGTAGTGAAATCTGCCACAGATTTGCCACAATTCAACTTCTCTGTAGCAAGCTTATATGCATATTCAATATTATCATCGTGCTTTTTCATATTTATTGCCACTTTTTATTAAAAATTGAGAAATATACGCTTAATATAAAACATAGATATTTATAGATTAACATTTTACCCTATTACCATACTTTCTTAAATTCCATAATGGATTCTATTTTTTATTTATTTTGCTAAATGGCATTTTAAAAACATCTTCAAATGCATCTTTGAATTGACCTTTTTTAAATAATACAACAGCATTATATATCGTACTTAATAATGATGGATAAACAATATCTATATCATGAGTCAAACAAACCGCAAATTTTTTTCCTTTCGGATATTCAACATCTAAACCATTCTCTATTAAAAATTTAGATGCTTCTGGCTCTAAAACATTCCTCTGCTTGCTTGAATAATAAGAGAAACTATCATACTGATCTAAAATCAATGGATTGTATTCCTCTTTTTTCGTGAATAAATCCCATATATTTTTATTTTGCTTCAATATCTTAATCATATTTATACTCATAATAACCTCACATTTTGTTCTTTTTATGTTTAAAATAAAATCTACAACTCTTGCATCAAAATGCTTCTTCAGCAATCATAAGTCTTTCTAAATGAAAAATGATTTTGAGATGCGAATAAATAAAATTTTTATATTTCCACTCATTTAAATATTCCTTTGTTTATTCAAATTTTATTGACATCAAACACATTTATAACCCCTTTCATATTTTATTATTTTTCATCACAACAATTTAATCAATAAAAACGCTCATTTGTTCAATCATG
>JAAXQB010000073.1 GCA_012329085.1 Methanosarcinales archaeon
AGAAACGATTACAAAACGACATTTCATCGCTTGAGCCAAAAAAAATTCATTTGCAATTTGATGGTTGAAAAATAAAGAATCTTTATTTTCTAATTTAGTAGATCTTAGCTCTAATTTATTATGACTTCAACCATAATTAAAAATTGAAAAGAAATGACAATATAGCATCCATTCGTTCTGAATTAGCTGTCAAATAACGCTCATTTGTCCCGAATGTGCTATCAAATATTTTCTATAGCACACACTCCTTCAGAGTATCTGTATTCTGAAAAGTTTGAGTGTTAAGCATATAATTTTATAAATTATATGCAATGAAAAAATTTGTGTCCACATATATTTAAATAAAAATAAATAACACCCCACATACAAAAATAAAATAAGAATAAAAATAATGATTACACTATCAGGCGGAACCGGAACTCCCAAGCTATTACATGGGATAGAAAACATAATTCCACAAAAAGAAATTGCAGTAATTGTAAACACAGCAGAAGATTTATGGGTATCTGGAAATCTCATAACTCCAGATATTGACACAATTCTTTATATGTTCTCTAACAAGATAGATTTAAAAAAATGGTGGGGCATAAAAGATGATTCATTTAATACGCACAATCAATTAAAATCAATCGAATCTAACGAATCTATGATGATTGGAGACATGGATAGGGCAACCCATATCATTCGTTCAGATTTTATAAGAAATGGAGATTCACTTACTATTGCAATTCAAAAACTTTCAGCGTTATTTGAAATTGAAGCCAATGTAATGCCAATGTCAGATGATCCACTTGCAACTATGATTACTACTGAACAAGAAGAAATGCATTTTCAAGATTTTTGGATTAAATATAAAGGAAAGCCAAATATAATCAACATTTCAATAAAAGGAATTGAGAATGCTTCAATTTCAAAGAATGCAATTGATGCACTTAAATCTAACAATAATGTATTAATTGGTCCAAGTAATCCAATAACAAGCATTGGTCCGATTATTGAACTTCCAAAGATGCGAAATATATTAAAATCAAAAAAGGTAGTTGCCATAAGTCCAATTATTGGAAATAAGCCAATAAGTGGTCCTGCGGCAAAGCTTATGCAAGCAAAAGGATTTGAAGTTTCATCAATTGGAGTTGCAGAATATTACAAAGATTTTTTAGATGTATTTATAATCGATAAAAAAGATACTGTGAAATTAAGTGATTTTAAAAATATTGGATGTGAAGTAATTCGTGCAGATACTTTAATGACTAATATGGAAAAAAGCACATGCCTTGCAAAGATTGCAATTGATGCATTTAAAAATATGTAACGGTTCTATCTAATGCCATGATAATCATGGCACTTCATCTCGCATTTCATCAAATACAAAATCCTCCCATTCTCGCTCACCCAACAATATTTCAAATTCTTGTGGGGTGAGCATTGGAGCATTAAATCTACCAGATTCATCTATTGCAAGACGCGGACAAGCCGTATTTATAAATGCATCAACTTTAAATTGCAATAATTGTTCCTTTGTTATTAGATCCATTGTAAGAATAAGAGCCTTTTTTCCATATTTTTCTGCAAGCTTTTTTAATGAAATTGCCAAATCCATACGATTTTGACCATTTTTAGTAGATACAAGAATTCCAAAAACTGTTGCGTTAGCTGAATTTGAAATAACCGCAATTCGTTTATGCAAAATTTTTGAGGAATTTGCAACTCTAACTTCATTTAAAAATGGATCTAATATTAACACTCGTTTTTTACTTACAAGTGATGCCCCGATTGGGTGAAATTCTCCACTTCCAATATATATGTATTCATCGCATTCACTTCCAATTACTGAAAAATTGCAACCAAGCACTTGCCCAGGATATGCTATATTACCATCGCCAATTCCAATTATGGGATTTTTTCCATTCGATTTTAAAATATCAAAAATTTCTTTTAGTGTATGCACATGTTGAACTGTTGTGATAAGTCCTATTGTATCTCCATCAAGCATAGGGATTGCTTTTTTTACAATTTTTTTTATACTTATATTTGAGGCACACTCAATATAATGCACTTTTTTAGAGATTGTTTTACTTCCAAATTTAGAATGTCCAAAATGAAATAATATATCAACAGTATTAAGTAAGGAAGTATCAATATCACATGCACCATAGCATGGATTTGCTGAAATGATAACTGATTTTCCTGTAAATTTTTCTATGCATGAAGCTATTTTAATTGATTTTCTTTTAAGCCCTTCTGGGAATTGAAGTCCTATTATATTCAAATCATTTTTTATAATAATATCAATAATTTCTTTAAGCTGAAAATCAAATTCGCCATTTGAATATTCTTCAAGTTCTTCAAGTGTATTTTTTGTAAGTTTAATATTCATTTTTTATTTTTTATCATTCTTTTATCACAACACCATTTTCTGTAACAGTGATATCAATAAGTGTTTTTACATTCACTCCCATTTCATTTAATTTTGATAAATTTTTTTCCCTTCCAATCACAACAACAACATCAACTATGATTGCACCTATGGATTTAAGTGCTTTAATGAGGGGTACAAGGGTGCCCCCTGTGCTTAATACATCATCTACAATAAGTATTCTATCTCCTTTATTAATTCCATTAATGTATAGCGTGTCTTTTGAATATCCTGTACTTTGAGAAAGCACTACTTCATTTT
Organism: Methanosarcinales archaeon; assembly: GCA_012329085.1. The sequence continues at coordinate 2,678 of JAAXQB010000073.1, forward strand.
TAAGTTTGTATTCTCTTTTTCGTATAATTGTAAATGGAATGCCTGTTTTTAATGAGAGTGCTGTTGCAATTGGAATTCCCATTGATTCTATTGTTAATATTTTATCAACATCTATATTTGCTTTATTTTGTATGTGGTCTGTAATCTCTTCAAGTAAGATTGGTTCTATTGATGGAATTCCATCTGATATTGGATGTATAAAATAATGGTATTCACCTCTTTTTACAATAGGTGCATTTATTAATGATTTTTTTAAATTTTCAAGCATATTTTTTTATTCGTGGTTATTTTATATCATGTTCTTCTTTTTTTATTGTATATAACTTGTAAAGTTATATACTTAACACTCGTTCTCTTTGAGAACGAGTTAAAGAAATTTTTAATTTCTTGTAAATTTGATTTTTTCGTTTTTAAAAATAGAAGCTTTAAACTTATTTTAAACATATTCAAGAAAAGACTCTATTATTTTATTAAATTCTTCTGGATTATCGAGATTTGCAAAATGTCCAGCATTTTTCATTTTTATTAATCTAAAATTATCTTTTTCTTTCCATGCATCAATAGTACTTTCAATTACTTTATTTATATCTCTATCCATGTCTCCTTGTATTATCATTGAGGGAATATTGGCACTTTTTATAACATTTAAGTAATCAAATCTAACTAAATTCGGAATTATTTTTAATATTGTTTCTTTTCTTGCGCATCCCATCATTTTTTTAATTTTATTTTTTGAATCTTTGTTTCTTCCAGTAGAAGATGATAATTTGGCTATTGTTTTTATATTTAATAATTTATAAATAATTTTCATAAAATCAACAGTGATTTTTAATTTATTTAATTTTGCGGTAGTTCCAAATGTTGTAAAAGATAGCAATCTATTAGAATTGTTTTTCAATAATTCATAACCAACATTTCCACCCATGGAATTACCAATATAATGAGCTTTTTTTATGCCTAATATATCAAAAAGCATTATTATATCATTACTTAATTCTGAAACTGTAAAATCTAATTCTGTTAATTCTTGTGATGCTGTTGTATTGCCGTGTCCACGAAGATTAATAGAAAGAACATTATATTTATCCTGAAAAAAATCATGTTGATTTTCAAATTGGCTTAAATTAGCACCCAATCCGTGAACAAAAATGACCGTATTTTCATTTTCATTTTCTGAAAAAAAGTACTTCAAATCGATTTTTCCTAATTTAACTTTCATAATATTGCCTTTATATTACTAAAACCATTTGTAGCATATATGTTTTCCAATCAGGATTATAATGCATGCATGCCATTTCGTGTGTTTGTGAAGTTTTAAAGTGATTTAGCAAAGCACCACAAATACAATATTAATCAAAGTTTTAATATACTTCTTTGTGAGTTTCTATATCTATCAGCAATATTATATTCTTTTTCTTGTTAATAAATTTAAAAATTAACCTATGCCCATAAGTTATTCTTATCGACCCTTAATCCTTTTAAAATTCCAGTTAAAGAATGAGTTCTTAAAGATGGATGAAACGGTTTATTTACAAATAATTCCATTTTATTTCTAAAAGATTTTACTAAATGCGGATGTTTCTTACTCCAATGTTTGCAAATTCTCTTAAATGTATTATCCCAAACTATTTCAATCATTTAGGTCTTTCCACAAATGCTCAAAAGAACCTTTTTTTTGTTTTTCTTTCTTTATGAGCTTGTTCAGATTCTACAACCCTCTTTGCTATTTCTAATCTTCTTATTTCAATTAATCTTTTGGAAAGTTTCAAGAATTTCATTAATATTGTTTAATTCGTTTTTCATTGCTATTGTCTTTTTTTTATGTGATTTTTTTTAAGTGTTCAAGTATATTTTCATTCACACCTATTTTCAACTTCACCATCAATAAATCGTTTAATATTTTCAAAAGTTATCCGTGTTCTTTCTTCGAGTGCTTCTTTTGTATAATATCCAATATGAGGGGATAAAATTAAATTATCAATTTTTGTTAATGGGTCGTTTTCAGAAATTGGTTCAACATCATATACATCTACACAAGCACCTTTTATTTTATTATTTTTAAGTGCATCTATTAATGCATTTGTATCTACAATTGGACCTCTTGCAGCATTTATTAAAAGGGCGTCTTTTTTCATCAATAAAAATTCTTTTTTACCAATAAGTCCTTTTGTATCTTTGTTAAGTGGTAAAGCAAGCACAATTATATCCGATTTTAAAAGAAGTTCATTCAATTCAACAAATTTTACATCTCCTTTTTTACTTCGAGAATGCACAATTATATTCATATTAAATGCATCTGCAATCTTTGCAACTTTTTTACCAATATGCCCAAATCCAACTATTCCAATAGTTTTTTTGGATAAATTATATCCTAATAACCCTTCTTTTGTCCAATTCGTCCTAACTACATTATCACATTTAATTAACTTTCTATAAAAAGATATTGCAAATCCAAAAATAAGTTCTGATACTGCATCAGATGCATAATCTGGAACATTTGATACAATAATATTTTTTCTATTTGTAGCATCAATGTCAATATGGTCGTATCCCGTAAATGATACAGAAATCATTTTTAGATTTATTGCATTTTCTATAACTTTTTTTGAAAATTTTGTATTTACGCAAACTGCAATATCTACATCTTTTATTCTATCAGATAATTCTTGTTGAGAATTAGGAATGGAATTATATGTGACAATTTCTATAGAATTTGGTAAAATTTCAGATGCAATTTTAATAACTTTTTCATTATCTATTTGAAGTGGTTCTATGATTGATAGTTTCATTATACTAATAATTAGTAAGAAGATATAAAATAGTTTTGATTGTAAAAAGTTTGACACATATTTAAATTATAATTTAAATATATTTAGCCTATTAAAACCAATGTCAATAAATTGTTTAGTTGCATGCATATTTACAAATAATTGAAATTACTCAATGCAATCGCGGACATAACTAATAAATTATTATGATAATACCATAACTAAATTTTTTTATTAGATATCGTAACATCTTAATTTTGTGCTCCATAAATAGAGCTTTAACTTTTACTTTTTTAAAACTTGTTGTAGTCCAGACATATTCATTTATAAACTTTCTTTGTTCACATAAAATGCTTTATTTAAAATATCAATCTATCGAAATTTATTTTTATATATAATTTGTAAAATTACTATGTAAAGAGAAAAAAATTTAATTTCTCGTTGTATATAACTTATAAAGTTATATACTTAAATCATTCACTTCATTGAATTTTTTCATCTACGAATCATATTTTCTAAATCCGTTATAAATTCTTGTGAATTTTTTATACCCAATAGATAATTTTCATCAGCTTTTATTAATACTACATTTTTAAATTTACCCATTTCATCAATATCTTTATTTTTTAATAAAGACCCCAGACCATAATAAATAACATCATTGCCATTAAAGTAATCAATTTCTTTAGAATTTTCAATCAATAAAACTTCTTTTATGTCTTCATAAGATGTTATGAGTTTAGTTTTAATAGTTCTTTTTATTGCGATTCCATCTTTTTCAAGCACAACTTCTTTTGGAATAAAACTAAGAAATGATAGACTACCAATTCCTGAAAAAATACATAATGCTATTATTCCTTTTAACATATCCATTTCAAGACCTACATAGAATTTAAGTATTAGTATTAGAATTGTCATAATTAATATCGAACCTATCGACATCATTGTAAAAACTTTATATAATGATATTTTATATTTTATAATTGTACCTCATATTCATAAATTTGATTGTTTATTTGCATTTATCTACCTTATTGGTATTTTAAAAAACCTAATTCAATGCATAATTTTTTATGCATTTATAATATATAATACTATGTATTTTATAAATAATTTTACATCATTCCATTTATAATCGCATCTATTACATAATCACATATAATTTACCTAATGAATGTATTTTTTCTGCAAAGAATGAATATCACTTCCAATAATTTCAATTTCATCAATATTAGATATGCCCATCCCATTTTGAGATGCAATTGTTAAATAAATGTTTTTTTCAATAGGAACCCCCATCAAAAAAGAACCTACGGTATCAGTTGCCACAATATCAGCTCCTGCAATAATCACATTAGAATTTATTGGATTGCCTTCTGTTTCATGGCATTGACATCCAATTATTCCATCAATCACGCCTATTCTTGGCATAAATGCACGATTTAAATCAACAATTTTTTCATGGATATTCTTGTGCATAATATTTTTTGGAAGTATGCCACCCATCATATTTTTCATATTAAGTGTAGTAGTTGCAAGGCTATGCACTTTTAATTTTGAAACTGAAAATATTGCATCACATTCAACAAATGATTTTGCAACATTTATATTTTTAAGTCTATTGGCATTTGGAATTGATATTGAAACCATTTCATCTTTATTTAAATCTATAAGTTCAATATCATATTCTTGTATTAATTGAGTGAGTCCTACTTTTTGAAATGTTTTCATTGTATTATATGATTCTATTCCACCTTCGCCTACTACAATATTTTCAAATCCATGATTATAAAGATAATTAATAACTCCAATTATTATATAAGGATCTGTTGTCACTCCTGTAGATGGCAAATCGTCTGTCACATAGTTTGGTTTAATTAGTATTTTTTCATTTTTTTTAAAATACTTATAAGCATCTATTTTTTTCAATACTTTTTCCACATCAAGAGGATTTTTAGTTTCTAAGACTGCAATTTGTGATTTAGACATATTAATACCCATAATAAAAATGCTGATAAACTATATAATTAATTGCATGATATAGATTGATTGAAATAAAATATTCTATGAAATTTGTATATGATTAAAAAGATTTAAATTATGTGTATGCATACTATTTAAGAATCTTAAATACATTATATGAATTTGATTGTATGATCTATATGCCAATCTATTATTTTAAATATTATTATTTTAAAAAACAGTATCTAATAGCATATAAAATTTAATTGAATAATCGATAAATTAGACATTTTTCTTTGTATGTGCTTTTCAAATTATATACAAATAAAAAATTTAATATTGTAAAAATGTTCTTATTTATTTATTTATTTATTTATTTATCAATCAAATTGAATTTGATTCAATATTGTATTTAAAATTAATCTCAAATTAAATATTTTTATGGCGTAGCCTCAAATTTTCAATTTAAGATATTGAAAAAATAATCATGCAAATAAATTTAAAAATGGAAGAATTGTTCAATTTAAAAGTAGGATATGTAAATTTTAAAAATCCAATTGCAATAGCTACGATGGCAGGCATTACAAATAGTTCTTTTGCAAAAAATCACGCAAATGCAGGACTTATAGTGATGGGTGGATACAATTTGGACAAACTCACAAATATAAAAGCAATAGAGCTAAAAAAAAGAGGAAGAGAAGAATTTATTTCCAATAATCCAATTGATTTTTTAAAAAAAGAACTTGATGCTGTAAAAAATTTAACAACTATTGCCGTAAATGTTAGAAGTGTTGATGATGAAATATTAAAAGAAGTTGCAGAAATTGTAAAAGAAAAAAATGCAATTCTTGAAATTGATGCCCATTGCAGACAAAAAGAAATGACTGAAATTGGTGTTGGAGAAGCATTATTGCATGACATTCCAAGACTTTGTAATTTAATTAAAAAGATTAAAAAGACCGGTGTTGTGCTTTCTATAAAAATTAGGGCAAATGTTGTTGATGACATAACTCTTGCAATGGAAATAGAGAAAGCAGGTGCAGATATTATACATGTTGATGCGATGTTACTTGGGGACAATGCAGATCTTGATGTGATTCGTTGTATTAGAAATGCAACCAATTTATTTTTAATAGGAAACAATTCAATTAATTCATTAACTGATGCACAAAACATGTTTTCACGAGGTTCCGACATGATTTCTGTTGCAAGAGGTGTTCTTAAAAATCCTTTATTAATTGACACTCTTACTAAGGGAATTGCAAAACATAATAAAGATGTTGGATGGTATAATCCTCCAAAACATATATGTAGGGGAGAAGGAGATACGAGAGGTCTTGCATTTTGCTGTTTACCTGTAAAACACTGTGCATTAATTCCAACTATTAAAGATTTAGGATTAACAAAAGAAGAATATATAAATCTTAAAAAAGATTTTGCTAAAAATACAATGCTTGAATATGGAGGGGATACATGTTTTAAAAGCCTTGTATGGTGCTGTAAAATTTCAAAACCATGTTTTTTGCGAGATGGTACATTAAATGCAATTGGTTGCACAAACAAGGAATATATGAAACTTAAAAGAGAACTTGCAGAACATATATTAAATAATTCAAAAAATCCATATTTATGATTAAAGAAAACATTCATTCATATATTGCAAAATGCGCCCAACTTGCAATGGTTCTTGAAGTTTCGGCACATCCAAAACCGGGCAATGTAGATAGAACTGACGATTATAAAGATACAAAATATGAGCATTTTTTAGCATCTTCTATTAGCATATATGATGTAATTAAAGATGCATCGCAAAATGATAGATTTATTGGAAAAAGCATCAATAATGCCGTAGATTTAAGTACATCATGGCAAAATGGAGGAAATACACATTTTGGTGCTTTTATTCTTTTAATTCCAATTGCAATGGCATCTGGAAATCTAATTAAAAGAGAGGAATTATTTTCAATAAAAGAATTCCAAAGAGGCGTATTAATAAAAGACATTCTTTTAAATGCACATGAAATTGTGAAAAAAACCGATATAGGTGATGCAATTGAGTTTTACAAAGCATTCACATCAATTGAAGTAAAAGTAAATACTGTAAAAGAGTTTGACCTTAAACAATCGGATTCTATCATCTCGCTTAGTGAAAAAAACATGTCCTTGTATGACCTTATGGAAATTTCAAAAGGATATGATATGATTGCAAATGAATGGGTAAATGGATTTAATAAATGTGCAGAATGTGCAAAAATTATCATTGATGGAATGGGGCAGATGGGTATATTTAAGAAATACAATTTAAATATTAATGAAGTGATTGTTTATACATTTCTGTTTATTTTGGCAAATAATCGTGATACATTTATACAAACTAAATTTGATATTGAAACTGCTGATTTTGTATCAAACCAAGCACTTAACATTATAACAAAGTTACACGAAAATAAATTTGATTTTGATAGCACATACCCATCAATTCAAAAGTTTGATGATGAACTTTTGTTTAAAAAAATAAATCCCGGCTCAACTGCAGATATTGTGATTGCAGGGCTTTTTATTGCACTTATGAAAGGAATTAGATTTTAATTATGAATTTAGATGAAATTGGGATAAGAGATGGTATTACTGAAACAATTGTGACTACATTTGATTTGAAGAATAAATTAAATGCCGCACCAATTGGAATTATACGAAAAAATAATAAAATTTCTATAAAACTGTTTAAAAACTCAAAAACTTACGAAAATATATTTAAAGCAAAAGTTTTTGTTGCAAATATAACATATGATTCTATTGCATTTGTTAACGCAACTTTTAACAATATGAATACTGATGATTTTGAATTTATATCATTTGAAGGTATGCAATACCCAATAATTAAAAATTCAATCGGATTTGTAGTATTTAGGTGTAACTCTATTGAAATAAAAAATGACATACTGTTTGCAGATTTAAAACCAATTTTTTTAAAAATAAACAAAAAAAAATTATATGCACCAAATCGCGGATTTAATGCGATAATTGAAGCGTTAGTGCATGCAACTCGCTTTAAGATCTTTAAAATTAAAAAGTATAAAGAACTTGTACAATATTATTCCAATCTTGCAATAAAATGTGGCGGTACAAGAGAAAAAGATGCGGCTTCTATGATTGATGAATTTTTATCTTTAAAAAATCTAAACAAATAATATTATATAAATAATAAATCCAATAATAGTGGATGATGTAGTTGCAATTAAATTTGTTGTTTCATTAGTACATTTTCCCTTTGATTCGATTGCTGCACCTATGAAAGAATCTATGTTACAACCAATAAATCCTGTGACAGATGCAATTAAAAAAATATACATATTGTCTATTAATAGTGCTGGTAATGAAACAAGTATTGAACCAATGGCTGCAACAAGTAATCCAAATAATGTTATACCCCCATCAGTCCCTATTTCAACTTTTTTAAATGTAGTTATCAATATTGGCTTTTCTTTACCTATTTGCCCTAATTCACTTGACATGGTATCTGCATTTGCACACGCAATGCCACTTAAATATGCAACAAATATTGAAGATGCAAGAATACTATCATCTTTTTGAAAAAATATAAAAAATATAAAAATAAATGAGCAAATAAAGGATGGGAGTAAATTACTCAATATATTTTTTAATCTCCTGCCCTTTTTTTCAGGTAATTTTTTAGTTTTTCTTTTATATTGTGTGGCTATGCTTGTGAATATATATAATAAAAATAATGGGATAAACCAATATATTGGAAATAAAATTATGAAATAAGCCGCAAATAATAATATTAGCACTAATACTTTTTTATCTATTATTTTTTTATAGTAGCCTATTATTGCAAAAATAATGCAACTTATTAATAAACTAATATCCAATAAAGTGATTTCATATATCATAAAATAATCTCGTATTCTTATAATCATAACAGCTTTTTATATATAGCTATATCGTATAGAATATAATTGCAGTTTCATTTATGAGATTTACATTATTGCATAGAATTGTGAAAAAATTATTTACTATGCGTGTTGCGTAATAATTTATATTTCCGCAATATGTTGATTTCTGATATAACGCCAATTCTCTTTAAGAATTGGCAAACGCTTGTTTATTCTGAACAAGCTTGTCGAATAACGCCCATTCTCTTCGAGAATGAGCGTTATCTCGATTGTAATTTATATGCACAATATAGAATACCAGTTATCAAACATAACCCATTTGATTAATATTAATTTTGGAAATATATGAATTTAGATGATAGGCATAAATTGTTGGATTTGATTGAAAAATATGCATTAAAAAAAAGGTCAAAAGTCGCAATAGGCATAAGAGAACCAACTTCTAAAATGTTAAGAAGCATAGAATCGGCACATAATGAGAATTATGCTGAAGTCGTACTTGTTGGTAATAGAAAAGATATTGAAAAAAAAGGAACTACACTTGAAATTATAAATTCAAATGTTCCTGAAAAAACAATTATAGAACTTCTTAAAACTGATACCATCGATGCCGTAGTGCGAGGTACCGCATATTCATCAGATACAATTTCCAATCTTAAAAAATCTTGTGGATTGGAGAAAATATATCGCATTTCACTTCTTTTAACACATGATGGCACACCTTTTTTTCTTGCACCTGTTGGAATAGATGAAGGTGGATGTATAGAGGATAAAATAGAGCTTATAAATCGAGGTGTTACATATATGCGAAAATTGGATATTGAGCCAGTTGTTGGAATTCTATCTGGAGGAAGATTTAGTGATATTGGAAGAGACGCACGAGTAGATTGTACAATGCGAGATGCAGAAATCGTGGCAGAACGCATAAAAAAACAAGGCATTTCAGTGACACATTATTCTATATTGATTGAAGATGCAATTAAAAATGCAAACTTTATTATAGCACCTGATGGAATTTCGGGAAATTTAATATTTAGGACACTAGTATTCTTGGGTGGTGGTGATGGTGTTGGAGCTCCTATTCTTATGGATAAATATATTTTTATAGATACATCAAGAGTGGGTGGGCATTGGAAAAAAGCTATTATGCTTGCAAGTGCATTAGTGAATATAAAATAATAAAACACATTCATAAAACAAAGAAAAAAGTAAATTTCTTTGAACGCCATTCTGAAAAGTTTGAGTGTTAAGTATATAACTTTATAAGCTATATGCAGTAAAAAAACATATAAAATACATGACAAAAACAGTTTTATCTGAATGGCCATTAGTTCGCGGAGATTATAAGATAGGAAATCCAAAATCAAGAATATCAGTTGTAACACTTGCAAGTTCTATTGAATCTTATAATCAAGCATCTATGTGGGGAACTTGCAAAACTGAAAATCTTGGGATTGAAAAAATAGTATTAAATGCAATTTCTAATTCAAATGTTAGATATATCCTTATATGTGGAATTGAATCGCGTGGGCATCTTTCGGGAAAAACTCTTCTTGCATTTCATAAACATGGGATTGATTTAACGGGAAGAATAAAGAAATCAGATGGTGCAATTCCTTTTATAGAAAATTTGCCGCATAATGCAATTGAACGATTTCAAAAACAAATAACGCTTATTAATAGGATTGGACTTACCGATATAAAAGAAATACAGCAGATAGTAGATGAATATAAAAATAAAGGCGATGCATACAATGAAGAACCACTAATTATCGGAGTTAAAGAAAAGAAAAAAAATCTATCTGAATTGTCAATATCAGGAGATATTATAATATCAAACGAATATATGATTGATTCAAAAATTGGAATTATATGCGAAATTTCTGATGCATGATAAGTTAAAGATTTAAAATATTTGATTTTCAAAGATACAATAGCTCACTTAGAATGAATGAGCGTTATTTCGTAAAAAAGTTAGTTATGTATTGAACCTTTATTTGCCAAATGAACTGGAAATTTATATATCAAATCCTTCTACATACCGTTAATATAATATACTTTACAGAAATAATATATGCATGGATAAAATTCATATGGAGTCATTGGTGACAATTTTTATGGTAGGGGTATTAATTGTATTATTTATAACCTTGCCTTTGGTAGGTATTACATATAACCATTCAGCAATCATATCAATTCTCGTATTTATAATAGGCATTTCTGGATTTAGCATAAAAGTAATACTTAAAAATTAAAAAACAGAAGTTAAAATGATTTGACTATATGCATACAATACATAAATATTTTGAATATGAAACAAAAGGCAATACAGACATTATTAATATTTCGAATGATGTAATTCATTTTATAAAACAATCTGATATTAAAGAAGGAATTGCAGTAGTTTTTGCAAAAGGATCAACATGTGCCATTACAACGATTGAATATGAGTCTGGATTAAAATTAGATTTTATAGATGCATTAGAACGAATTGTACCCAAAAATATAAAATACCACCACAATGATAAATGGATGGATGGAAATGGGCATGCGCATATTCGTGCATCACATATTGGACAAAGTGAATCGATTCCAATTATTGATGGAGTTATGGTACTTGGAAGATGGCAACAAATTATTTTTATAGATTTTGACAATAAATCACGACATAGAAAAGTAACTGTTCAAATTGTCAACTAAATAATATAATATTTCATTTCAACGAAAAAAAAGAAAATTCTTTGAATATAATGCTTTTTGAGAGTTCATTCCTGAAAAGAGAATGAGCCATTGGGGAAAAAATTTGATAGCTCATTCAGAATGAATGGGCGTTATTTGAACATTCTGAGCGTTAATGAATGATAAGTATATAATATTATAAATTATGTAAAAAAATAAAGATAAGAATAAAGATAAAGGTAACAAATTATGAAAAAAGAATTAATGGATATTTTAGCATGCCCAATTTGTAAATTAGATATTCAATTAAATATTGAAAAAGAAGATAATGATGAAATAGTGAAAGGAACACTATATTGTCAAAAATGTAATAAATATTATCCAATCGAGGATGGAATCCCAAATATGATTCCTGGGTGATATTCGAGAAAAAAGGAAATCTCTTTCAGCATATAATTTTGTAAATTATATATTAACGCTCAGAATGTTTAATCACTAATAAACGCTCATTCGTTCCGAATGAGCTATTGAAAAATAACAAATTTTAGAATTTTAAGGGGAATTTAAAAATTGCAACAGGTGCATATAAATAGACTTGGAAATAATTCTATAGAATTTGAACATAAAGTTGTTGAAATGCAATTGCAAGAAAATTGCGAGGAAGTAATTGAAATTGCATTGCTAAATTATGGTGTGCCATTGTATGTACAATTTTTTATAAGTGATGAACTTAAAAAAACAGTAATTTTAACTGAAAATAGATTATTCATAGAATACGAAGAATATTTTCCAATAAAAATTCGAACTGGTTTAGAAAAAATTCCAATAATTGGAAATATTTATGTAGTAATTGAGAACCAAATACAAAATACAAATTTAGATTATATAAATGCAAAAGATAATGGATTTGTATTTAAACTAAATAGCGATAGTAATTATAATGCGTCAAATACTTTTTCACATAATGATCAAGACGCTTCTGTTCATGAAATTCATGAAGCTGAAGATAACTCTAATTTTGATTTGAATTCACAGAATAAATTGAAAGGCAATTTTTATAAACTAATCGGCAATATTAAAAATATTAAAATTCCAAAGATATTTGGTAAAAGCATCACACATATTCAATTAACAGTATCGTATGTAGATATTGGCATAATAAGTATTTTGATAATATTGTTTTTTATGGCAAATATATTGCAAGGACTAAGTCAATTTTATATGGCAATTGCATTTTCTATAACATTCACTACATTTTTATTACAATTATTATTAAAAATTATGGACATATAAAAAAATAGTAGTAATAATAATAATAATAACAATGATAATAATAATAATAATAATAATTTTATCATTATTATAAATATCACATCACAAAAAATTAGAAATTTCTCTCAGTATGTAATAAACGCTCGTTCTCTTTGAGAACGAGCAAACGCTCGTTCGTTCGAAAATCAAAGATTTTCTCATACGCTCATTCATTCTGAATGAGCTTTCCGAACAAGCTTTACAAATTATCTATTATTAAAAAAATTCTAACAGAAAATCTCTGATTTTCTATATAATATGCACTTATTATAAGAGATACAAATCAAATAATTTAATGCTATTTTTAAAAAATACATATTTGCAAATCATATACTATAAAATAATATAAAATAATATCATGAAATATATAATAGTAACGGGTGGCGTAATGAGCGGACTTGGTAAAGGAATTACTGCCGCATCAATTGGAAGAAATTTAAAATCTCGTGGGCTTTCAGTTACAGCCATTAAGATTGACCCATATATAAACATAGATGCAGGAACTATGAGTCCTTTTCAGCACGGAGAAATTTTTGTATTAAAAGATGGGGGCGAAGTAGATCTTGATCTTGGAAATTATGAACGATTTTTAGATATTGAATTAACAAGAGATCACAATTTAACAACAGGGACTATATACCAATCTGTTATTTCAAAAGAAAGAAGGGGTGAATATCTTGGAAAAACTGTTCAAATAATCCCTCACATAACTAATGAAATAAAAACAAGAATACGGGCTGTTGCAGAAAAAAGCGGTGCATCCATTTGTTTAGTTGAAGTTGGTGGCACTGTTGGAGATATTGAAAGTATGCCATTTCTCGAAGCTATGCGGCAAATGCAAATGGAAGAGAAAAAAGAAGATGTTGCATTTGTACATGTTACGCTAGTGCCATTAGATGCTCAAAAAGATCAAAAAACTAAGCCAACACAACATTCTATAAAAGATTTAAGGGAACTTGGCATATCTGTTGATGCGATTGTTGCAAGAAGCGAAAAGCCATTAACTATCGATTCAAAATCAAAAATATCTTTATTTTGCGATATACCAGTCGAAGCTGTAATAAGTGCAAATACTGTTGATGATATTTACGAAGTACCTCTTATGCTTGAAAACGCAAATTTTACAGACTATTTTATGAGAATATTAAAATTAGAATCAACAGATAAAAAAGACACTTCATGGAATGAGGTGGTCTCAAAGATGAGAAATCGAAAAGGTGAAGTAAAACTTGCAATTGTTGGCAAATACACACACCTTGAAGATGCATATCTTAGTATTGTAGAAGCTATAAAACATGCTTCGATTGAAGTTGGTTGTAATGTAATTAATAGTTGGATTGATTCAGAAGAATTTGATTTAAATCCTGAAAAAGTCGAGATATTGTCTGAATATGATGGTGTACTTGTGCCGGGTGGTTTTGGAGAGCGAGGGACTGAAGGTAAGATTCTCGCAATCAAATATGCGCGAGAAAATGACATACCTTATTTGGGACTGTGCCTTGGAATGCAATTAGCTGTTGTTGAGTTTGCAAGAACCGTAGTAGGTTTAGAACATGCAAATAGTATAGAATTTGATCAAAATACACCGCATAAAGTTATTGATATTCTCCCTGAACAAAAAGAAATAATTGATATGGGTGCAACAATGAGACTTGGTGATTATGAAGCAGAACTTATGGATGGAACTCAAGTTTATCAAATATATGATAAACGAATAATCATAGAGAGGCACAGACATAGGTATGAAGTAAATCCAAAATATATAGAAGATATGGAATCGTATGGATTGATATTTTCTGGAAAAAATAACAATCGAATGGAGATACTTGAAATCCCTGATAAAAAATTCTTTTTTGCATCACAATTTCATCCAGAATTTAAATCTCGTCCCGGAAAACCATCTCCCTTATTTAAGGCATTTATAGAAGCTTTGATTAATTAATTATAAATATATATGTAATTAAATATTCTAACAACATTAATTTTAATAGACTGAAATATATCTTTGATAAAAAAATATTTGTATGATAAAGATTGGATTTGATTATAAATATTATACAATAATTTTTTATAATGATGTGAATAAAATATCTAAAAGATGCAAATTTATTATATATACATATATTTAATTTATTACATATATAAAAGATTTTTAAAATTACTTTATTTAATACACAACATAAATCAATTATAAATATAAATGAATTAGATTCAAATGAAACAACGACCTTCCATAGATGAGTATTTTATAGAAATATCAAAAGTAGTTGCAAAAAGATCAACTTGTCTTAGAAATATAGTAGGGGCTGTAATTGTAAAAGATAAAAGAATATTATCTACAGGATATAATGGAGCACCACATAATTTAGATCATTGTATCGATATTGGGTGTATAAGGATTGATCAAAATATTCCATCTGGTACTAGACATGAGACATGCAGAGCAATTCATGCAGAGCAAAACGCAATTATACAAGCTGCAATACACGGCATTAGTATAAAAGATGCAACCATATATTGCACGCATCAGCCATGCATATTGTGTGCAAAAATGATTATTAATGCAAACATAAAAAGAGTTGTGTATATTAATGCATATCCTGACAAGAACACACTACAATTTTTTTCAGATGCTGGAGTTGAGCTTGTAAATTATAATGAATCGAATGATTGTGATGAGATTTAGTAATTGATTTATTGGTTGTTATATTGATATTATGATGCAATTTACTTGATTGAGGGGGGACGGAAAATTTATGATTTTATAAATTACATACAAAAACCATATTAAATTCTAAAATTCTACAACATTTGAAATACAAGTAGCTGTCCAAACAACCCTAAATACATTAAAATAAGAACAATTGCAATACCAAGAAGCCAAATAGAACTAATAAACAAAAAATCACGCCGCGTAAATTTATATATTCGATAATATGTGCGATTTTCAAAAGCACCAAAAGCTCTGCTATCCATAGCAAGTGCTGTTCGTTCTGCCTTGCGAATGGCTGTTGATAATAAAGGAATTGCATATCGTTTAGTTTGTTCAAGCTTTATTTTCAAACCGCCACGATCTGGAATTCCGCGTATTTTATGAGCTGCCCTTATAACTGTCAATTCAAAATTAAGCATTGGTACAAAGCGATATGCTGCCATCACACTATATCCAATTTGATAAGGTACTTTCCATTGTTGCACAAGTGCACTTACAAAGCTATTAAAATTTGTAGTAAGTGAAAAAAGTAATGCACTCATAATAATTGTACACATCCGTAATGCTATAACAATGGCAAAAACGATACCGCCCCAATACACTGTAATAGGACCCGCTTCAAAAACAATTGTTGTATCTCCCACTAATTCAACTGATACGAAAAAAGGATAAGTAGCAACAAAAATAAAACTAAAAATCAATAAAGGAATAATAATTTTAGAATAATGCAACAATGGTATTTTACCCAATAGTAAAGTGACTAAACCAAACAAAGTGCAAAACATTGCCAAAGTCCACGGATCTGTTGCAAAAAGTGCCAACATAACTAATGGTGCCGTAGCTAGTATTTTACTAAGCGGATTCAATCGATGCAAAAAAGAATCTCCAAAATAATAAAAACTTTTCATCATTATTGTGTAATTCCTTTATCCAAATATGGCACAGTTTTTAATAATTCCAAAAATTGACTAATAGTAAAAAATTCAGGCCAATCAGTATTTTTCTCGGTTAAACAACGCGAAAGCTCGGCAATCGGTGGCAGTGTTAAATTTGCTTTTGCCAAAAGCTCAGGCTGTGTAAATACTTCTTTAACAGTTCCATAAAAATATATTTGCCCATCAATCATCACCGCCACATGTTTAGCATATTCTGCAACTAAAGCCATATCATGTGTGACCATAATCACGGTACATCCTTCGCCATGCAGACTTTTAAGCATCTGCATTAAATTATCAGCATTGCGTTGATCTTGTCCAAAAGTTGGCTCATCCAATATCAATATTTTTTGACCAACTGCTAACATTGTTGCAACACTTAAACGGCGTTTTTCACCATGACTAAGTGTAAAAGGATTTGCTTTAGCCAATTGTTTTAAACCAAACTTTGTTAACAGATAATCAGTTCGAGTTTTAATTTCATCCTCCGCTAAACCCATCACTTGCAGTCCATAACTTACTTCATGTTCTACCGAATCAGTGATAATTTGATGTTCTGGATTTTGAAATACAAAGCCTACTTGTTTAATCAGTTCTTTATATGCTATTTTACTAATATCCATATTATTTAAAAGAATTTTCCCTTTTTGTTGTCGTAAAATACCCATCAGCAATTGTGCCAAGGTTGTTTTACCAGCTCCATTTGGTCCAACAAGTGCCAAAAAATCACCTTCGATAATATTTAAATTAACATCTCGAATAATGGTCTTTTGATTGTATTTAAATGATAAATTTCGCACTTCTATAATACTTGGTTTGCCATCACAATCATCACAACAAAAATTAAATGAATTTTTATTTATATGTGGTAGCACTTTTTTTAAAGTTTGTTCTGCTTGTGTTATTGTAAGTGGAAGTGATGGTATTTCAACTCCAAATAATCTTATTTTATGTGCTAAGCATACTGTTTGTGGTATCCAAACACCGTATTGCAGTAAATCAGATACTTTATCATTAAATATTACTTCTGGTGAACCATCATATACAACAGTTCCCTTTGCAGACAATACTAACACACGATCAATTAAATCCATCAATTCATCTAATTTATGTTCGATAATAATGATAGTAAATTTACCAGTTTGTTTAAGCTTTGCAATAGTTTCAAAAACTTGCTGTGTACCAATAGGATCTAAATTAGCAGTTGGTTCATCAAAAATTAATATTTTTGGTTGCATTGCCAATAAACAAGCTATTGCTAAGCGTTGTTTTTCACCACCAGAAAGTTCATCAAGTTGCCGATGACGACAATGTAACATACCTACCTGTTTTAAAGCGTCATCGATAAGATTGTCCATTTTTTGTCTATGAATGCATAAATTTTCCAATCCAAAAGTAATTTCATCCTCTACAGTCATGGTCACAAATTGAGATTCTGGATCTTGAAATAAAATACCGACTTCTTGGGTCAGGGAAGAAATATAAGTTTCTTTTGTATTCATTTTAGAGATAAATACGCTACCACTCATTTTACCACTAATTTTTTGCGGTATAAGTCCATTAAAACTCAAAGCAAGTGTACTTTTTCCAGAACCAGACGACCCCAACAAAAGCACTGTTTCTCCTTCTGAAATTTCAACATTAACTCCTGAAAGAGCTGCTATTTTACGCCCTGTGTATTTAAAATGTAAATTTTCAACTTGAATTAAACTTTTAGTTGTTTTATTCATGTTTTTTATCTCTTATATCTCATTTTGAAATTTTTGTCCAACAGCATAACCACTCAACACCCCAGTTTTAGCTATTGTATCAGCTAATATTTTTGATGCACAACCACTTATTGCACCAGTAGTTATTGAAACTATAATAATTAAAATTTGTATATTTATTGATAATAAATTCACATCTGCAATTATCCACATAGCTATGGTGCAAAATAATCCTGCTACAATTCCAGCAATCATAAGAATGGAAATATTATAATTTCGATAACGGTTTACTAAAAAAACTAATTCGCAAGGAATTCCAACTAAAAGTAAATTCATAATTACAAGCATTAACCAACCAGTCGGGGAAAATGGTATTCTAATTATTGATATTATTGATTGAATAAGTAAAACTGCACCCGGACGACGAATAATATATGCAATAAAAATAGGCGGTATAAACCACATGCCTTGTACAGCACTTATTGCTAATGGTCCTAATGGTAGAATAAACATCATATATAAATAAGTTGCAAACATAAAAAAAATAGCAAAAACAATCGAAATTGTTGCAGTTATCAACAAATCACGCGTAGTCCAATTAATTAAATTATTTTTTTCATTGGATATTTTTTTTATTACCATTAACATATTTTTTATTTTATTATTTGAAAATTAGTATTTCTAATATATTGCAGTTATTGCATATAATTATATACTATTTTCAAAGAATTTTAATAATATAAAAATTTATTTTATATGATAACTCATAATGTATAAAATAAAATTTATCTTTAATTTTATGGTGTTGTATTCTTATAAATTTTTTGATTTTTCAATAATTTTATATTTTTATCTCCAATACAAAATAAAATAAAGAATTTATAAGAGTAAAATCACAAACAATACATATAATATATTCCACTATCCATTTAATTATTAATATGCAAATCATATTTCTATTTTTAAATTCATAAAAAAATGTAGCTACCATTTTCTTTACTTTTTAATGGTGTTTTGCAGCAAAATATACACACCATGTCACTCCTTTTGAAAAATTTCAATTAGATAGTTATAAATACTTATTTTTAATCAAAATATAAGTTTAAAAAATTAAAAATTTCTTTTTGTATATAATTTTACAAATCATATATAATTAAAAATTGTATAAAATAGAAATTATAATTATAATTTTTTAATCATGCATTTCAAAAGGCAATATCATTAAAATGATGAGTATTATAATTAAATTATTCAATAGAATTTTTTTAAATTTCTTCTTGAAATTCTTGTCCAATACTATAACCACTTAACACTCCAGTCTTAGCAATCGCATCAGCTAATATTTTTGCAAGTAAACCAGCCATGCCACCTCCAAATAATACACTTATAATAATTAATATTTGCATAATCATTTCCATATCAATAAAACCCAATGGAATTATCACAAGAGCCATATGTAAAACATTTGCTAAAATACCTGCAATCATTAATGTAAAAAGATTAAAATTGCGATAACGAGTTGATAAAAAAGCTAATTCTGTGGGAATCCCTAATATCACTGCCAATAGAATAGTCATCCACCCAAATGGTGAAAATGGTACTTGAATAATACCAATTAACAACTGGCAAAACAATGCTGCACCTGGACGCCGTAAAATATACATTGTAAATATTCCAGAAATAGCCCATATACCACTTGCTATACCTCCTGCAATTAATCCAAGTGGTATAATAATAAACATGTAAAAATAAGTTGCTATTATGATGATAATTGTAAAAACAAGTGAAATTGACGCCATTACAAGCAAATCACGCGTAGTCCAATTAGATAAATTTATATTTTTATTTAACATAATTTGTTTTATCATTTATGTAAATTCGTTATTTTTATAAAAAATTTATTTATTACACGACATCATTCAATTTTTTTTAAACTTCTTCTTGATATTCATGTCCTATTGCATAACTGCTTAACACTCCTGTTTTTGCAATCGCGTCTGCCAATACTTTTGCAAACCATCCAGCTGCTACACCGCTGATTATCGTAAGTACGACAACTATCATTTGAAATTCCATTGACAATTCATTTAAACCATATGGCACCCATGCAACTGTTGTACGAAGCAATCCCGCTGAAATACCAGATAACATCAAAACAAATAAACTATAATTGCGATAGCGAGTTCCGTAAAAAACCAATTCGATTGGAACTCCAACTATAAATGCTCCAACAAGTTCCATCCACCCATATGGGGAAATAGGCACTAAAATTATTCTAATCATCAATTGACTAAGCACGACTGCACCGGGACGGCGTAAAATATCTCCCATAAAAATAGCTGGTATGAACCATATTCCTTGACCTAATGTTTGTGCTAATAGTCCTAATGGTCTAATAAACAATATAAACATATATGATACAAATAATAAAATTATAGCAAAAACAATAGATATTACGGCTGTAATCATTAAATCACGCGTAGTCCATTTAGACAATAATTTCTTTTTAGTTGATATGATTTGTGCCATAATTATTATTTATTTAATATTTTTTTTTATTTTAACTTATATATACAATTTTTAAAAATTATATTCAATTATATTTTTTGAACTTATTTAGAAATAATTTATGATAAAAAATGGAGCTAAACACATACAATAAATGTAATTAATAAATTCAATATTACTTATTTTAAGTTTATCTTACATCAAGCACGAGTGTTCCATGCATAAAATATACTTGTATTATTTGGTATATTTCAATTATTTAGCCCACTCAAATTGTAATAATAGAATTAATATTATATATAACTTTCGTAATACATTTTTTCATAAAATCCCATCTAATGTAATCGATTTTATTATATTTTTTTAGGATCTATTTCATTTTACCTAATAATTTATATCAAAATTTTCAAAAATTTTTGAAATCATTTCATTCTCTCAAAAATTTAAATCATTATGCTTAACAATTATTTTAAAAAATATCTGCTGATTAATAAATGTTAGGTTTTTATTCGTGCCACATAACTTATTTATATGAAACTTTAATCATTTTCATAAAAATTAAAGATTTGATGAATAAGTCGTTTTAAGATTAATTTACATTATAAAGAATTTTGATTTACTTCTTTTTTTACCCCATCATTTATATACTTTTATAGATTTTTCAATAGCTCATTATCTGTAGAAGAATGAGTGTTTATTTTGAAGGGAGGAGGTTTTCAAAATCCTTTTATATGTTTTTTTATAATATTCTATTGAATTTTTTTTTCATAATTTTATATCATTAATTTTAAATTTTATTAAATTATATAATTAAATTTTTAGCAAATTTTCTTGCATTTTCAAAATCTTTTTCATTAGGCTTTCCTTTATTTATTCCGCCAATAAATTTAAATGGTCCAGCAGTATCAAATCCCCGACAATCGAATTCCCCAATAATATCAAAAGCTTTATTTATTAATTCTTTTCTTAAAGGAACATGAAAATGAGTGATTCTGTGCCAAATATTATAAGTAAGGTTTCCTGTATTGCTCATGCCACTAGTCGAGAAAATAAACGCTTTTTTCACCTTCAAATTAGGAAGTTTATCAATTAACCTTAATAAGCTTTTATGATGTTGTCCAAAATAAATTCCAGAACCAAATCCAATTAAGTCATATTTAGACAATTCATTCATATTAACTTCGGTTGTTTTAATTAATTCCGCATTTAAAATTTCTGCCATTGTTTTAGCTATTTTCTCCGTATTTTTATGATGTGTTGAAGTATAAATTATTAAACTTTTCATATTTTTATTCCATCTATAATTTTTTTGATACTCCTAAATATCTTGATACTTTTTTAAGATAATTATAATATTCACTCCCATATTTTTTCTTTAAAAAGTTTTCCTCCCCAAGAATCATCCAATGAATAATAATTCCTTTCAATATAGTTATACACAATATTGCAATTCCTATTATCGGATTAACTTGCCATGCCATAAAAGCAAAAGATATAAAAATTAAAAACAAACTAACATACATTGGATTTCGTGAAAATTTATAAATTCCATTAATGGTCAATCCTTTTTTAGCTTTAACAAAAGCTATTATTGACAATATATAAACAATTCCTGCAATACTTAACACAAATAAACCTATCCAAAATAAAGTACCAATTATGATTGGCGTAAAAATAGAAATTATTAAAAGTGCCAAAAGCGGAATAAAACTAATAATTGTAATTTTTAAATTGGCATGATCTTCAGGATTTTCTATTTTTGTCCCTCGCAATTTAGTACCAATCTTCATTAATATCCATGCAAAACTTACAAAACCCACAAAAATTAACCAGAGATTATAAAAACCTATTTCCATATTTATATTTATATTCATTATTTCCATAATATTGTTGCGATTTTTTTATTAATTTACCATCATTATTCTTTTTCATATTCCATATTTTGAACACCATCTCCAACAAACAATTTTAATATTTCATTATCACATAATTCATATATTAAAGGAATAAATTTTTCTGAAGTTCCAAAAGATATACTTTTTATATTTTTTACACCATTTGGATGAACAAAATTTTTTGGTTTAGGGTCAATATTAAAATAAGTCATAAAAAATGGTATTTTAATTTCATTTGGGAATACACATTTAAATTTTAATTTTCTTCCTTTTGTATCTATTCTTCTCGCTTTTATTTCAAAATATTTTTGATTGTATTTTTTTATTGTGTATAACTTATAAAGTTATATACTAAACACTCATTCATTCTGAATGAGTTAGAGAAATTTTTAATTTCTCGAAATATTTTTTTTCTTCATTCAAATCTTTTTTATAATTTTCTAAACAAACGCCAATAAGTCCTTCTTCTGCATTATCCCATAGATCTAATCGTTCAATAAATTTACTTTTACCAAAGAGCTTTAAAATAATTCTAACTAATTTTGGCATACCAGAGCGTTTAAATAATTCTAAATATGGTCCTTCTGAAAAATAGATTAAAGCATTATTTGGATTTTTTGCTTTTCCATATTCCACAACAAAACCATCTGCAATATATTTTTTTACAGCTTCATCTAAATCATTAACTTTGTATAAAATGTGACTTACTTTCATGATATTTACCATTTTATTTTGATGACCTATTAGAATAAAAAGTTATAGTATAATTATGATATAAAAAATTTAAAAAAAATAATGGAATTGTATTTTATGTTTAAAAAATAGAATAAAACACAATTCTCATTTACTTTACAATCTTATAGATTATGCACCAAATACTTTAAGTCGCATATAGTTAATGAATGATGATTCTATTGGAGATGGTTCTTCAAGTGTGTAGAAATAGAAAGATTCAGTTCCAAAAGTATCACGCCTAGTCCTAAATTCTTGCAGATTGAGATCTATTAGATATGTATTCCAATGATCTTTTAAACCGCTTACCTTTTGAACTTCTGCATTTAGTTTTAGGAGAGCCCCCAATTCCTCCTTATGAGCATCCATTAAACCCTGTATAAGCGCTGGTTCTTTTGAAAATGTCTCATATAACCCAAGAAGACGCGTTCCATTACATTCTGGAGAGCCAAAATTAAGTAGTTGACCTCCAACAGTAGTGCCATTGATTTTCTCTATACTTTCGTTTATAGCATTATTGACAGACGCATTCAATAAATCCGTGCTAGGCTCTGATTTTAGTATAAATCCAAACGCTCTTCCATTATCTGACATTACTCCAACATCTGCAACTCCCATGCTTG
>JAAXQB010000371.1 GCA_012329085.1 Methanosarcinales archaeon
ATTTATCCAAAAAATATAGGAACTATTAGCAGATATGGATTATTTACAGCACTCAAGAATGGTACAACTACTGTAACTGCAACAAGTCAGGCAAATCCAAATTTAACAGCAACTGCGGAAGTTACTATACGACCTGCACCAGAATATATAAAAATTCATCCATTTATTGCACATATGTATGTAGGAGAGATTGAATCATTTACAGCAAGTGTGTATCCAGACGGTGTCAATCAAAGCGTAATTTGGAGTTGTAGTGGTAATGGATTCATATCTGAAATATATGGGAATAAGATTGAATTTACAGCAGATAGCGTTGGAAGTGCCACAATAAGAGCAAGAAGTAAATTAAATTCAAGCGTTTATGAAACTGTACGGATTACAATAAGAGCAGAAGAAATTATAATAGAAGAGGAAGAGGATGAAGAGGATGATGCAACAGTGCCATGTACCGATCCTGGTGTAGATGCTCCACTTGGAGTTGCAATGGGCGGTGCAGTTGAAGGGGGTGTGGGTGCAGATGCTGAAAAAGATGGTAAAGCAGCTGAAGGAGGTGGCACCCCAATAGGAGTTGCTGTTGCTGATGCAGCCATAGATGGTGCTGATGCAAGAGATGTTGCAGAAGCGGCTGATGCAGGTAAAACTGTTGCAGGAAGAGTTATGGCAGTGGTAGAATCTATTATTGATAAACCGTATAGAGCTCATAAAGTAAATTTATCACTTAGCACTATATTTGGAGCAATGATATTAATTGGGTTTATAGCAATTGGATATATGATAATATCTGATAAGCATAAACGAAAACAATGGTAAATATTTAGGTTGTCGATGGCAAATAATTTTTAGGATAAATCCATCGATGATTTAAATATTTATTTTATAGTATATAAAGTATAATCTCTAACTATTTAGGATGCAGATTTACGCAGATTTACGCAGATTGAAAATAAAAAAATGATTTGTTAATTTGTGTTTTAAAAAAAAATATATTTGTCCGAAGATTACGCAGATTACACAGAAAAAGTTTTTCTTATTATAGTAAGATGTTTAAATGAGAGAATGAGGGTCTATTTGTCCGCAGATTACGCAGATTACACAGAAAAAGTTTTTCTTATTATATATTTTATTATTATATAAGATGTAGCAATTTATTTCGTCAATTTTTTATTTCGCTCACTCTCTTTCAAAACGCATATCAGAATGGTATGCGTGTTAAATGTGCTTTTAAAATCTTGACAATCTGCGTTTATCTGCGTCCAATTTTTCAATTTGTTTTTTTAGCAGATTACGCAGAAAAAGTTTTTATTATTATATAAGATGTTTAAATGAAAGAATGAGAATATATTTGGATGCAGATGGACGCAGATGGACGCAGATTTGTTTTACTTTAAACTATGAATGAATTAAAAAATAAATAGCATATAGTTAAAATGTAAAAATTTCTATATACTATTTAGATAAGTACATAAGTATATATTATTTTAAGAATTATATTTATTTATTTGAGCAGGTCAATTTACGACAATATATTTTATTTAAAGAATCAATTTTCGCAATCATTCTAGTCTTTTTCTATAAAATAAATTTAAAATTATCTTACCAATAGATACATTTATATAATATACTGTTGTATAAGAGATTGAAATATATTATACATGCCTAACATATAATTTATAATTGCTAAATTTGAACATTTCATTTAATGTGTATTCTGTATTTGTATTTTTAAGATAATTATACGAGTATAGCAGTATATTGCAATAGGGATGTTAGGGAAATATAATATATTTTAAACAACAGATGGGGAAATAGATAAATGAATGCATAAACAATCAAAAATTAAAATAAAATTTGATTTTGTTCATGTAAAACAAGAAGAAATTTATAAATAGGTAAATTTAAATTATTGTTGAATATCTTAGAGTTTTAATTAACGCTCTGAGATGCGATGTGATACATAATTTTTACACACCAATTGTATGAAATATTGATAATTCAATTACGATTTATGTGCGGCATATAATCTTGAATGAAAATATTTTGATTGAATTTTATTCAAGAATCAAATAACAAAATTAGAAATATATTTTACATAAATTAACAAAATATAAATTTAACAAATTATGAAAGAAAAAATTAATACAATTGCTAAGAAATCAATAAGCATATTCATGGCATTAATAATGATTACATCATTATTTGTAATGGCAATACCAATGGCAATTACTTGTGTTGGTGGGGGCTGCCCAGGTGGAGGCGGGGGGTGTGGTCGTTGTACAAATCCATGTGGAACACCACCTACATTAATGATGCCTATATTACCCGATACAGCTACAGCAACTATTACTACGGGAACTGAAATACTTTTAAAAGTAGATGTTACAGAGCCACATGATGCCAATCCTTCTACAATATGGGTAATATCGAACAGTACAGTTTCAGAAGAACATCATGAAGTAAGAGAAGGACGAATTTTTGATACATGGTTTGAACCAAGGGTAAGGGGATTAGAGATATGGTTTGAAGCACTTGAACTTGGAAATGTCACAATAACTGCACGCAGTGTTATGAGTCCAAATGTTTCAGTAAATTTTAATATTCAAATCATATCACCTCAATTAGAATCAATAAGTATCACTCCTGAAAATGAAACAGTTAATGTTGGAGAACCTATAGATTTTGATGTAATTGTAAATCCACCAAATGCAGATCAAAGAGTAACTTGGACAATCGATAATGCAACAGTTGGAACAATTAATTCCAATACAGGTTTATTTACAGCAACCACTCCAGGTACGGCATTTATAACTGCAACAAGTGTTTCAAATAATAATATAATTGCAACTTCTAAGGTTATTGTAAATCCAGCTTTAGCAATACAGTATATAACTACATTACCTTATACAATTCATACGATTGGAACTTATATTTTAAATATAGATTCAACAAATTTGGCTGAAACTGCTATAACTATAAATTCAGATGATGTGATTTTGAAAGGTATGGGGCACACATTAGATGGAACTGATGCTATTGATACGCACGCAATAAATGTAATCGGTAATCGCAATAATGTTACAATTAAAAATTTAACTGTGACTGATTGGCATAATGGAATTCGATTTGAAAATGTAAATAATGGAGAAATTTATAATGTAAATGCAAATTCAAACTATTATGGAATATGGCTTGGGGGTTCAAATAACCATCTAAGAAGTAATACAATGCACAATAATAGGTATAATTTTTACACATCACGCGTACAAAATATAGATACTTCAAATACAGTTGATGGCAAACCAATACTCTTTTTAGTAGATGCATCAGACATTATTATTGATTCTGAAAGTCTTGCAGGAGTTGTTTATGTAGTAAATTCCCATAACATAACTGTTAAAGATCTAGTATTAACAAATAATGCACATGCAGTTTCTTTAATTAACACCACAGGATCTATAATTGAAAATATTACTGCAAACTTAAATGGTTGGGCAGTACAACTTTTAAATTCAAATAATAATAGGGTAACTCATGTAACTTCATGTTCAAACAATAGAAGTATTCTTCTTGAAGGTATATCTACTACCAATAATACTATAAGAAATAATAATTTTATAAATAATGCTAATCATGGAATGTTTATTCATGATGGGGCAGTTAATAATAAAATTTATCTTAATAATTTTATAAATAATGGGCGTCAGAATATATGGGGTACCTCAGAAGATTTATCAGCAAATATATTTAATTCATCAGAAGCTATTATTTATCAATTTAATAGCAGTATTCA
Source organism: Methanosarcinales archaeon (assembly GCA_012329085.1). Next base: position 3,788 of record JAAXQB010000371.1, read on the forward strand.
TACAAATTATTTGGGTAACCATTATGATAATTATGATGGACTTGATGCGGGCGGAGATGGAATTGGAGATAGTTCTCATGATATAAGAGGAGGGATTGCTCCAGAAGTATTGGTTGATTTTCCATTAATGATGCCAGTTGAGAATTATGAAATTGTAGATGGATTGAGGGGGGATGTGAATGGTGATGGAAATATTAATGCAGCTGATGTAACATACTTAGATTGGCACATACGAAGATTTCCAGGATTTGATATAATATATACGAATGGAGATATAAATGATGATGGAAATATTAATGCAGCTGATGTAACATACTTAGATTGGCACATACGAAGATTTCCAGGATTTGAGGTGATACATTAAAAATTATTTATAAAAGCTAATAATTAAAACAATCTAAATTTGACCTTGTAAATTTAGTAATAAAATATTATATAAATAACCATATTTTAGATAATGGTAATTAACATAACAAGGATGCATAAAATAAAATATAAAATAAAATGAGAACTTAAAATATTTTTTATATAAAATAACAAAATATAGGTTTAATAAATTATGAAAGAAATAATTAATAATACAATTGTTAGGAAATCAATAAGCATATTTATGGCATTAATAATGATTACATCATTATTTGTAATGGCTATACCAATGGCAGTAGCTACAGAACCAGAACCACAGATTATATCTGTAGATCATATAGATGGAAATCCAGGGGATTTTGTTGAAATGACATTATGGATAAATAACGCTCACCACACACATACTTTACATTATTATGTATATTTTGATCCAAATGTTGTTAGATTGGTAAGTGGCTATGGAAATCATGGTCTTCTTGAAGGGCAAGGAAGAATAAATGTTGATCTTCATTTAGCACATGAAAATTTGGTACAAATTATAACTCGTAATGAAAACGCACCAGGGCATGGATTTCATGGAGATCATTGGTTAGCAAATGTTACATTTGAAATAATAGGCAATCCAGGAGATGTCGGTGCATTAACTATTTATGAGCTTGCTTTATATGATGACTGGTTAAATCGTATAACAAATCGAGTACTTATTAATGGTTCAGTCACCATTCTTGGTGATCCAATACCACCAATTACAGCAATCAATGTAACACCAGCTACTTCATCACTCATAGAAGGCGAAACACAGCAATTCACAGCAACAGCAATACCAACTGGGGCAGAACTTGGTGATG
>JAAXQB010000104.1 GCA_012329085.1 Methanosarcinales archaeon
AAATTTAGGATAATTAATTTATATACGATCTGACATCCACTAATTAATATAAAGTTGTTGATATAAGTAATGGAAAATCATATATAAAATCAATTTTTCATCTTTATGTATGATCATGCAAATTTACATTAATTAAAAATCAAAGATTTTCTCATACGCTCATTTGTTCCAAATGAGCAAACGCTCATTTGTTCCAAATGAGCTATTAAAAATTGAGAAAATAAAAAATTTTCTCTCTGTACATAATATGAATAACACTCAGAACATTTTTAAGCGAACTATCAGAGATTTTCTAAAATTCATTTTGAAAAGTTTGAGTGTTTACATATTTCTCTTTAAGAAACATGTATTTACAAATTATGTACAAAAAATAAAAAAAATGGGGTTAAACGCATGAGTGATAAACTTAAAATAGCATTTTTTTGCTGGGAATCGCTATATTCAGAAAAAGTAGGGGGTCTTGCACCTGCTACAACACAGCTTGCAGAAGAGCTTGCAAAAGATCATGAAATACATTTTTTCACAAGAGGTGCGGAAGATGAAATAATAAATGGTGTGCATTATCATTATTATCAACCATATGGGGAAAATATTGTCGAATATTGCGGGGATTTAAGCGTAAATATTTTCAAAAGATTTAAAGAATTTGATGGTGGAAAATTTAAAGAATTTGATATTTTACATTTTCATGATTGGCATTTTATAGAAGCATTGCATTTACTTAAAAATAGGCGTACGATATTATCATTCCATTCAACTGAATATGGTAGAAATGGAAGTTCATTCGGTGGATGGTATGACTTTAAAGAAATTTCAGGAAAAGAATGGTATGGGGCATATATTGCAAAAAAAATTATCACTGTATCTGAAAATACAAAAAAGGAAGTTGCGTGGTTATATAATGTTCCTGAATGGAAGCTAAGTGTTATTGAAAATGGGGTTTATCCAAACGAATTTAAACTTAATATAGATCCTGGTGAAATAAAACAGAAGTATGGCATACCTCCTCTCGTTCCTGTTATTCTTTTTATTGGAAGAATTGTTCATCAGAAAGGAGTGGATATTCTTTTAGATTCCATTCCACACATTTTAAAACATAGGAGTGATGTTCAATTTTTAATTATGGGTGATGGTGATATGAGATATGGACTTGAAGAAAAGGCAAAGCAAGAGAAATTGCCGGTAAAGTTCCTTGGAAAACTCCCAGATCAAGAATGCAAAGAGGTTTTAAATGCATGCGATATAATGGTTATGCCAAGTAGAAATGAACCTTTCGGAATTGTACTCTTGGAAGCATGGAGTGCAAAAAAATGTGTGGTTGCAACTGATATAGGAGGGCTTTCTGAAAATATAGAAAATTTTGTTGATGGTATAAAAGTATTTGTAAATCCAGAATCTATTGCATGGGGTGTAAATTATATAATAGATGACGCAGAACAAGTAAAAGCACTTGGGTTGGCAGGATATAAAAAAGTTCATGAAAAATATGATTGGAAATTAATAAAAGATAAAACTGTTAAATTATATAAAGAAATGATAAAATCTGATGATAGACAGGATATTTTGAAAAAACCTCAAAAACATAAGACTCCATCTCAGAAAAATATGAGAGGGAGATTAAAAAAAGAGGTAAAACAAAAAACTCAGCAAATGAAAAAGCATGAGAAAATAAAAATACCATCAATTCGTTTTGTTTAATGTCTATTCAATATTGATTATTTCTAACACTTGTTTTTAGAAATATATTTTTTTTAAATGTGACCTTAAAAAGAGTTAAAACATAAATCAATAGTAACATAATCTAATTTTTAGTAAATAAATTAAATAGATTAGAATTACCTTTTTAAGGAAAAAGGATTTGAAAAATCGTTTAATTTATTCTGGGCATATATTGACTTTTGGAATGAAGTCAACAAGAACAGAAATATTTTATATTATTAAATGCTAATTTAATATTAGGTATTTGAGTATGAAGGTAAAAGTAAAAAATAAAGAAGTAAGTGAAACGATATATGAAATATCAACAGTGAGTGAAGAAGGAGAAATAAAAGTTCCAAAAATAATAAAAGAATTCATAAGAATCAAGCATGGCGATAAGATTATTTTCATAATTGAGGAGAATAGAGTGGTAATAAAAAAAAAGGAAGATGTCCAGCTATCTAAAATATTAAAATCTCAGAAAGCATGGAAAGAGAATAGCATACAATTTCAAAAGAGAATCAGGAAAGAATAGTTATAAAAATATCGTTAGATACAAATATATTTTTAAATGTTAAAAATAATGAGGAACCATTTTTTGAATATTCAGTAAAAATATTAGATTCCATAGATGGAAATATAATTGAGTGTAACCTATCAACAATAGTTCTATCGGAAATATGTACGGAATATTATGAAAACAATGAAATCAAAGAGAAGAATATATTTATGACGCATATAAGAACTTCTTTAACATATCATATTATTTCAGTAGATGAAAGAATTGCAGATCTTGCTGGAAAAATGAGAGTCGAAAATAGCATCAGATTACCAGATGCCCTTATTGCTGTACGGCGATTCTTGATAATTGTGAGTATCTAGTAACACATGATGAAAGACTAAAAAATATTAGCAAGATAAATGGTATTAAAATTGTAAGTGCACAAGAGCTTTGCGTAGATTTAAAGAAATGGCATTAGAAATGCAATTAATATTCTAAAAAGTTTGAGTGTTAAATATATAATAAACGCTCAGAGCGTTCCGAACGAGCTTTATAAATTATATATAACGCCCATTTTCATAATTGAAAATGTGCTAATGAAAAAGAATAAATTCTATAATTGGACGCAGATACATGCAGATTGTCATGATTTTAAATATACGGAATTGACAAAATAAGCTACCACATTTTATATAACCCTAAAAAAACATTCTCTGCGTCATAGATAGGTAGAAATTATATTTTATATGCTAAAATAAATTCTATCAAATTACGAGAAAATAAAAAATTTCTCTAACGCATATCAGAATGAATGAGTGTTTAGTATATAATAAACGCTCGTTCTCTTTGGGAGCTCGTGATTGAACGCTTTTGAAGCGTTAACGAGCAAACGCTCATTTGTTCGAAAACAAAATTTTTCCAAAGGAGAAATTTTTAGAAGGAAATTCTCTTTGAGAATTTCCTGACTCAAAGATTTTCTTAAACTCGTTCTAAAAGAACGAGTGATTACGCTCATTCGTTCCGAATGAGCTTTCCGAATGAGCTTTCCAAATGAGCTTTACAAATTGTAGGGGCTGTCCAGTAACTAATTTATATTATACATTTAAGTTATATTTTATCCCAATTGAGTAATTATTAATTATAATTTTATAAATATTGCCCCAAATGTGATAAATATTAATTGATTTGTACACGGAATTTCAATTGTTAGATAGTCTCCATATACAATAAAAAAAGAATGATTTAATCGTCTAATTTATGGAGATAACCTTCCACCTATGCAAGCACTTTTATCAAGAGATGCACAAATAGGAATGCCTTCAATGAGGAGAGGGGAAATTGATTTAATTTATATTGTTCCTTCATTTGATTCTATAGCAAATTACAAAATAAAAATCAATATTCCTAAAACGGATATTGAAGCAAAACCAACAGTTATAGAATAACATGCTTATTCTGATACTTGGAAAGATGGGACTGTTTCTTATTTGGAGATAATGATTCCAAGATTAATTTTAATGAGAGATTGCTTTCAAAGCAAGGAATTATTTAATATGAAAAAATCTGCAAAAGCTTGCGGATATAAAATTTAAAGAACAAACGCTAAATTGTAATGTATATGCAGATGAAAAAAAAGAGATTAAATAATGCTAAATTAATAAATCTCGGAATAGAAAGCATACCATTTGAATTAGTACAAAATATAGCCAAAAAAAGTTTAAAAGATTAAAACAATTATAAAATAATGACAAATAGCAATTCTATAACAGATTATGATACATATCTATTTAAACAAGGCAATCACACAAAATTATATGAAAAACTTGGATCTCATGTAAAAAAAGAAGGCACAAGCTTTGCAGTATGGGCACCAAATGCAAAGCAGGTGTCTGTTGTTGGTAATTTTAATAAATGGGATGCAAAATTAAATATATTAACTCAAAGAGAGGATGAGTCAGGCATATGGGAAGGGTATATACAAGGTATTGGACAGGGAGAGCTCTACAAATACCACATTATTTCAAATTACAATAATTATAAAGTAAATAAAGCAGACCCTTATGCATTGTATTTTGAAAAACCACCAAATACTGCATCTGTTGTATGGGATATAGAATATCAATGGAATGATGCAAATTGGATGGAAAATCGCCATAAACGGAATAATTTAGATGCACCAATTTCAATTTATGAGGTTCATCTTGGGTCATGGATGAGAGTTCCAGGCGAAAACAATCGATGGCTTAATTTTAAAGAAATGGCACAAAAACTTGTTGATTATGTGTGCGAAATGGGGTTTACACATGTTGAGTTTATGCCCATAACAGAACATCCATTTGCAGGATCATGGGGGTACCAAGCAGAAGGATATTTTGCACCAACAAGTCGATACGGCACACCACAAGATTTCATGCACCTTGTTGATTGTTTTCATCAAAAAAACATTGGGGTAATTTTAGATTGGGTGCCTTCACATTTTCCATCTGATGAATACGGTTTGGTTTATTTTGATGGAACTCATTTGTATGAGCATTCTGACCCAAAAAAAGGATTTCACCCAGAATGGAAGTGTTATATTTTCAATCATGGAAGACATGAAGTTAAATCATTTCTAATGAGTAGTGCAAATTTTTGGTTGGAAAAATATCATATAGATGGGTTTAGAGTGGATGCTGTAGCTTCTATGTTATATCTTGATTATGCAAGAGAGGAGGGAGAATGGATTCCAAATAAATATGGGGGAAATGAAAATTTGGAATCTGTACATTTTTTACAAGAATTAAATAAAACAGTGTATAAAAACCACTCTGGTGTGATGATGATTGCAGAGGAATCAACAGCATGGCCTATGGTCACAAAGCCACCATATACAGGAGGACTTGGATTTGGAATTAAGTGGAATATGGGTTGGATGCATGATACACTAGAATATTTTAAAAATGATCCAATTTATCGAAAATATCACCATGATCAATTAACTTTTAGTTTGTGTTATGCATTTTCTGAAAATTTTTTACTTCCATTATCACATGATGAAGTTGTACATGGAAAAGGTTCTTTAATTGGGAAGATGCCTGGGTATGATTATGACAAGTTTGCAAATCTTAGACTTCTCTATGGGTATATGTACACACATCCCGGTAAAAAACTTCTATTTATGGGATCTGAATTTGGGCAATGGATTGAATGGAATTATAAAGAAAGTTTAGATTGGCATCTTCTTGAATCTCCAAAACATAAAGGAATTCAAACATTTGTAAAAGATTTAAATCAATTGTATAAAATAACGCCTGCTTTATATGAATTTGATTTTAAAGAAGATGGATTTGAATGGATTGATGCATCAGATTATGAAAATAGTATTATAAGTTTTATAAGAAAAGGAAAAACACAAAATACAATCTTTATTATAGTTTGCAATTTTACTCCCTTGTCGCGTTCAAATTACAGTATTGGAGTGCCAAGAAATGGATACTACAAAGAAGTATTAAATAGCGATTCAAAGAGATATGGAGGAAGTAATAAAGGTAATAATGGGGGTCTTACAGCTGAAAATGATTCAATACATGGGAAACCTTATTCTATACCTCTTACCATTCCTCCATTAAGTATAATTATATTTAAAAATGAATTATGAACCATTATATTTGCATACACGGACATTTTTATCAACCACCAAGGGAAAACCCATGGCTTGAAGAAATTGAGACGCAAGATTTAGCACGCCCATACCATGATTGGAATGTATTGGTAACTGAAGAATGTTATGCACCAAATACGGCAGCTCGCATTCTAGATCATGAAGGGAAGATAATAGATATTGTAAATAATTATTCCAATATAAGTTTTAATATTGGACCTACTTTACTTTCATGGTTGAAAGATAAGAATATTGAAACATATCAATCAATCATTGATGCAGATAAAAAAAGTTTGCAACAATTTTCAGGGCATGGTTCAGCAATTGCACAATGTTATAATCATATGATAATGCCCCTTGCAAACACAAGAGATAAACGAACTCAAATAATTTGGGGAATAAAAGATTTTGAATATCATTTTAAACGCGCACCAGAAGGTATGTGGCTTCCAGAAACTGCCGTAGATATTGAAACATTAGATATTATGGCTGAACTTGGTATAAAATTTACAATTTTAGAACCAAAACAAGCAAAAGGTGTGCAATTAATTGGAAGTCATGAGTTTAGACCTGTAAAAGATAGAAATATTGATGTTAGATTGCCTTATCTTTGTAAATTACCATCGGGACGCACAATCACAATTTTTTTTTATAATGCATCAATATCACATGAAATATCATTTGGAGATGTTTTAAAAGACGGGGGGAAATTTGCAAATAAGTTACTACACGCATTTCCATATAATAATAATAAAAACCAACTTGTAAGTATTGCTACAGATGGGGAAGTATATGGACATCATCGAAAATATGGGGAAATGGCACTTAGTTTTTGTTTGCATCATATAAAATCAAACAATCTTGCGAAAATTACAGTCTATGGCGAATATCTTGCAAAAAATCTTCCTACTTATGAAGTTGAAATTGTAGAAAACAGTTCATGGAGTTGTGCACATGGGGTTGAACGATGGAGGGAGAATTGTTCGTGTAGCACTGGATCAAATCCTGAATGGAATCAAAAATGGCGTATAAAACTTCGTGAAGCTATTGATGCTATAAGAGATATACTTATTCATATTTATGAAAAAGAAATATCCAATTTTGTAAAAGATCCTTGGGAGTTACGGAATGATTATATTGAAATTATTTTAGATAGAAATACTGGAAAAAATGAGGATCTATATATTGAAAAATTCTTTTTAAAACATTCATTGTATGAATTAAAAGAAAAAGAAAGAATAAAAGTTTTAAAACTTCTTGAAATGCAGCGGCATTCTATGCTTTCATATACAAGCTGTGGGTGGTTTTTTGATGATATCTCAGGAATTGAATCAATTCAAGTTATGGCATATATGGGGCGTGCAATACAACTTGCAAATGAATTTAATTCTGATACCAATCTTGAATCTCAATTTTTATCGATTTTAATTGATGCAAAAAGTAATATTTTAGAGCATAAAAATGGGGCACATATATATAAAAAATATGTAAAACCAATGATTGTAGATATAACAGATATTGGCCTACATTATGCAATCGCATCTCTTTTTGATGGATATTCAGGAGTTACTCGTATGAATCGCCATAAAATTAAAAATGAAGCATTTACTAAACATGTGGTTGAAAATGAAAAAATTGCAATTGGGATATTTAATATACGATCTGAAATTACGAGAGAAGAAAAAATATTTTGCTTTACAGTATTGCATTATGGAATTCGAAATATAGTATGTGGAATACATGAATATAAAGGCGAAACTGAATTTTATGCCAACCAGCAAAAAATATTAGATGTTTTTAAGAGCGGTGATATTAAAACTACAATTTCAATTATAAAAAATTATTATGGAGATTGTCCATATTCATTAGAGCATTTATTTAAAGATGAGAAAAGAAAAGTAATAAATCAAATTCTAAAACCAAAATTGAATAAGTTAGACCAATTATTTCATTCATTATACAAAGACTATGCCCCAATCATTAATATCATAAATGAAATGAATGCACCTCTTCCACAAACACTACAAAGCCTCATGGAACTTACCCTTAATATGGATCTTCGCAATATTTTACAAAAAAAAGAAGTAGATCTTAAACAATTACAAAAACTTGTAGATGAATTTGAAAGACTTCCTTTTGAACCCGATAGACCGTCATTAAATTATATAGCAAGTCATAAAATAAATGAACTTATCAAGGAATTGTCTAAACATCCACAAAGCTTACCTCTATTAAAAAAAATAGAACGCGTTTTTTCAATGTTAAAACCTCTAAATCTTAGATTGGATTTTTGGGAGTATCAGAATATATATTTTAAAATGAGCCATGAGTGTTATCAAAAAATGAAAAAAAAAGCAGAAAAGAATGACAAAGATGCTATTTCATGGATTGAATCTTTCGACAGTCTTGGAAATCATTTGCATATGAAAAATTTATGAAGTGTAAAGTAGAGTGGTGTAATGTGTATTTTTTAATTATATGTAACCTATAAAGTTATATACAGTTAAAAGACTAAAAATCGCAATCATTATCCATCATTTGTAAAATATATTTTCTTGAATGGATACTTTCGGAAAATAAGTATAATGAAACTTTACAATAGATATTTAAGGAAGTAATGCCATATATTTTATGGCAATATTAATAATGTTGCGCATATTAAATTACAGAGCTTTTTGTGAATGATTACAACAATCTTAATTTTAAAAACTTTATAATTTGCTTTGCAAAGGATTTTAAAAGTATTAGAAGTCGTAAATATAACAAAATGATGACAAATCCAATACATTAAACAAAATCCTTTGATTTTATATAAATTATGGCTATATGGATGATGTTTTTAAGAAATTTAAAAATTTTCTTGAAATGGTAAGTTAAAAATTTAATAATATACAAAAAATAAAAAAAGGAGATGAGAATGAATAAAAAACAAAAACAAGCAATGGCAATATTTATGGCATTGTTAATGTTTTTATCAATGTTTGCAATGTTTGCAGATTTATTTATATGATTTTACAAAAGTGTCATTTGAATAGTTGTATTTTTAACTGTATATAGAGGCTGTTCAATAACTAATTTACATTATACATTTAAGTTATATTTTATCCCAATTGAGTAATTATTAATTATAATTTTATAAATATTGCCCCAAATGTGATAAATATTAATTGATTTGTACACGGAATTTCAATTGTTAGACAGTCTCTATAATTTGTAAAGTTCATTCTTTATTATAGAATGGACGATTATTATACACTCAAAGAAAATTTTTTCTTTTTTCTTTTTTCTCGTTTTTACAAATTTATTGTTTATCTTTCAAATTAAATAAAATATTTAAAGATGGAATAAGCGTAAAAGCGATTGGAAACCAAAAAGTAACAGTTCTAGAAATTAAAGCTAATATAATACCATTTTCAAGTGGCAATCCAAATAAAGTTAAGATTCCTGCCATTGTAGCTTCAAATGTACCAAGTCCCCCTGGAAAAAGAGGAACAGTTCCAATAAGAAATGCAATAAATACTGCAACTGTAAGTGAAATAAATCCTATATCAAATCCAAGAAAATGTGCTATGATATAAATTTTTATAGGGTATAAAATCCATATAATAAATGCTATGCTTAAAAGAAATATAATTTCATTTATAGTTCCAAAAGATTTGGTAATTGTTGATATTTTACTAATTGATTCAATTTTTTTTTCAAGAAATGGCATGTTTTTAAAATAAGTGTTTTTTTCAATAGCACATTCAGAATTAATGTGCGTTAGAAAAAATCTTTGATTTTTGATTGAGTTTGAAAATATTATGATTAGAATAAAAATTCCAATCATAGAAATAAGTGCTCCACTTACATACATGCTAATTTTTATAAAATGTGTTGCCCCTTCAACTTTACTTAAATACAATAGGCAGATTGCAGATAAAAATATAAATGGTGTCATTGTTATGAATTTTTGAACGACACCTGCGATAATTAATTTAGAATATTCAAGTGCATAATCTTTTTTAAGAAGATATATTTTAATAAACTCTCCGCCAATTTTAGCACCCGGAGTTACATTTTCTACAAAAGTTACGATTAAATGGATGTTCCACATTGATTTAAAATTTAAATCTGGGATGATTTTTTTTATTAGTTTATAAGATATAAAACATAGCATTACCATTGTGGCAATCTGCATTAAAAAAAGTCCTATTAATACAAGAGGCGGTATTCTTTTTAAACTTGTAATAAGGTCTTCAATTCCTACGAAATAGCTTAATAAAAAAATAATAATTGTTCCACTTATGAATAGAATTACATTTTTAAACAATCTATTGGAACTTGATTTTTTTTTATTTTTTGTCATGTATTAAATTCGTAATTATGGATTGAAATAAAATAAATTTTTAATTTTATTGTCTTTAAAATTTGTCTAAATATTAGGTATTATAAATAGTGATGCACAGTTTATAAAATCACTCTATTTTATTGATTTATTTGTGATTGATAATTTTCAATTTTTAAAATAGATGGTAATGAAAAAAAAAAATAGTATAAATAAAAAAACAGCCTTTATAATGAGAAAATTTATTTTTAATTTAGAATAAGAATTAAGGGCTCGTAGGGTAGTGGATATCCTAATAGGCTTCGGTATAATTTTTAATGTGTAAAAACCCACATGATAAAATTATGAAGATACACATTGACTCGTATTCGAATCGCGGCGAGTCCGTTATAATTTATTAATCAATTTTTTTATCGATAGATTCGATTAGTTTGAAAACTTGTGTAGACGGATTGCTTTTTGTGGTAATTAAATCTATTTGATTTTTTTCATGAGTTTTATTTAGCTTCTTGGCATTTGAAATTGCTTTTTGTGTATTTTTACTCAATATAGTGTAATCGATTTTACCTTTTTTATAATTTGGAATAAATTCTTTTAATTTTGATAGACTATCTTGCACTGAAATTTGAGAATGCACTTCTTTATAATGCAAAAGAAACCAAAGTTCAATACATGGATTGGATAAT
>JAAXQB010000010.1 GCA_012329085.1 Methanosarcinales archaeon
ATCTGAAAAAACAAAAAATGCATGTTTAAAATTAATGGGTAATGCACTTGATGCAAATAGAGAAAAAATACTTATAGCAAATAAAAAGGATATTGCAAATATGGAAATAAGTCATTCAAAAGCACTCATTGAAAGACTGAACATATAAAAAATCTATTTTTATTCCTTGTCGCTATCCATCAATAATATTTTACTATATATTTTTTTCATTATATTTAAATATTGTGTTCAATTGTAATAATAAAATCTTACATTCAATTTTAAACTATTTTAAAATTATACATAAAATCATAAAATTGATTTGTAATCTAAATGAAATAATATCATATATCCATCAATGCATAATGATTTTTGTTATGCCGCACGAATAAAATAAATCGCATTTTAGATTTCCTTTTTTTTACACCATAAACAATAAATCCAATAACACAAAATTTTAGCATTTAAATGAACGATATACTTAAATTGACAGACTGCTTTTTATAATCAAAAATCAAAGATTTTTTCAAACGCTCATTCATTCTGAATGAGCTATAAAAAATAAAAGTAAGCATCAAACATGAAAAATCCACATAGTAAAAACAATTCTACACCAATTGCAAAAGAACTTGCAAAAAAGCAACATGAAATTAGCGTTGCAGAATTTTTTGAGAAAAACAGGCAAATTCTTGGGTTTGATTCTGCCCCACGAAGTTTAATCACAACAGTAAAAGAAGGAATAGACAACTCTCTTGATGCATGCGAAGAATCGGGAATCTTACCAAATCTCATACTCTATATTGAAAAAGCAAGCAAAGATTCGCTTACAGTAATACTTGAAGACAATGGACCGGGGATTGTTAAAGAACAAATCCCAAAAGTATTTGCAAAACTTTTGTATGGATCTCGTTTTCATGCAATAAAACAAAGTCGTGGGCAGCAAGGTATTGGAATCTCGGCATCAGTGCTTTATGCTCAATTAACAACTGGGCGACCTACTAAAATCATATCAAAAATAGGGCGAACTGAACCTGCTCATTTATATGAAATTATGATTAATACAAATACAAATGAACCAGAAATATTAAAAGATGAAATCACAGAATGGGATCGTGTGCATGGCACAAGAATCGAATTAGAACTTGAAGCATCTTATGTAAGAGGAAGACGGCAATCCATATTTGAATATTTAAAAGCCACTTCTATTGTCAATCCACATGCACGAATTACACTCATAGAACCAGATGGCAACGAAATCATATTTGAGCGAGCAACGGATAAATTACCAGAACCTGCAAAAGAAATATTACCGCACCCAGAAGATATCGAACTTGGCACACTCATGAAAATGATGAGATATACAGATAGACAAAAACTCGGTGCATTTTTGAGGTATTCTTTTTCTAAAGTTGGACTTCTTACAGCAGAAGAAATATGCAAAGCATCTGGTATAGATTTTGATGTTGATCCAAAAGAGCTTAATAGAGAACAAATTAAAAAAGTTCTTGATGCATTCAAAAAAGTAAAAATAATGGCACCACCAACAGATTGCCTCTCACCTATTGGAGAAACTCTAATTTATAAAGGACTTGAAAAAGAGTATAGTGTTGATTTCATTTCAACTGTGACAAGGTCTCCATCTGTATTTTCAGGAAATCCATTTATTATAGAAGTTGGTATTGCATATGGGGGGCAACATAACAAAGAAAGTAGAATTGAAATTATAAGATTTGCCAATCGTGTTCCTCTGTTATATCAGCAAGGCGGATGTGCAACAACGCATGTAATCGAATCCATTAAATGGAAACAATATGGATTGAATCAACCCGGAGGTGGAATACCAACAGGTCCAATGGTGTTACTTATTCATGTAGCATCTACAAATATACCATTCACTTCTGAATCAAAGGATGCAATTGCAGACATTCCAGAAATAAAAGATGAAATAGACCTTGCAATAAAAGAAGTTGCACGAAAATTAAATCGTTATTTAAATCGACAAGTATTACTTAAAAAAAGACGCGAAAAAGAGATTATTATTGAAAAAGTATTGCCAAAAATGATAGCAAAACTATCTGAAATTCTACAAACAAAAATACCAGACATAAATCCAGTAGTAGCAAGAATTATGGGCAATGTGTTGGTAAAAAGAGAAATAGTGCATAAAGGCGAAGGGGCAGATATTATAATAAAAGTTGAAAATTATGGAGATAAGGTGTATAAATTTAAATTGCATGATATGATTCCATACAAAATAAACAATACAGTTGTAGAGCCAAAAACAATCGAAATGGGCGATGAATTTGATTATGCATGGGACATGGAATTAAATATTAATGAAAAACAAGCAATAACATATTCAATTGATTTTATTTCAAAAGAGGAGATAGCACAATTCCCAGATATAATTATTGAAGGCGTAGAAGAGGAAGTAATTACAGGTGCAAAAGCCACGAATATGGAGTTATTATGAGTGAAAAAAAGATAAGAGACCTAGTTGCAAAGGAAGAACTTTTAAATGTAGTAAATAGATTATACAATCAATTTAAAGCAGGGGTAATTCCAAATATATCATTACCAAGTAGAACAAAAGCAAATATAGAATATAATGAAAAAAGCAAGGTGTGGGTATATGGAGATAGTAAAACTGTAAAAAATGCAAAAACTGTAAAAGGTGCATTTCAATTATTAAAATCCACTTATGCAATCGATTTTATTATAAAAAATCATCTTAATGAAAATAGGGGTTCTACGCTAAGGGAATTGTATTATATCTCTGAAAATTGGGATATTGCTAAATTTAAAGAACAAACAGAAAGTGATAAATTAATAGAAGACCTTGAAATCATAACAAGCCTTCAACGAGAGTATTTCCATATGCGACCAGAAGAGGATGGGGCAACAATGTTTGGACCTATTAAAATTCGTGAGCAAACAAAACGAGGCGAGCGGATAATCCATTGCCAAGAAGACATTGGAGAAAGTGGATATCAAATTCCATTTAATGTAGAAAATATAGAATTTTTAGAGCATGATGCCAAATTCATATTAGCAATAGAAACTGGTGGTATGTATGCACGGCTTATTGAAAATGGTTTTGATGAAAAATTTAATGCAATATTGATTCATTTAAAAGGACAACCAGCACGATCTACAAGACGAATTATGAAGCGAATGAGTGAAGAATTTAATCTTCCTGTTGCAGTATTTACAGATGGGGATCCATGGTCTTATCGTATTTTTGCATCAATTGCGTATGGTGCTATAAAAAGTGCTCACTTATCTGAATTTATGGCAACGCCATCTGCTCAATTTATTGGTGTGCAACCATCTGATATATTAGAATATGACCTTTCGACTGATAAATTGACTGATAAGGACATTGCAGCTTTAAGAAGTGAGCTTACAGACCCACGATTTGAAACAGATTATTGGAAAGAGCAAATAAATCTTCAACTTGATATTAAAAAAAAGGCAGAACAGCAAGCATTTGCAGGGAAAGGATTGGATTTTGTCACAGATAGATATTTGCCTGAACGATTGAGTGATATGGGGATTAAGATTTAAAATTTGTGATTATATCTATATGATATAATAATATTAAATATAATCGAAAATTATAATTTAAGTCACAAATTCAAATTATATATAAGAATAAAATCAATAGATAGATACTATTTATGTATAAAGAACTTCAAAAATATTTTGGCTACGATGAATTTCGACCACTTCAAGAAGAAATTATAGGGGATTTGACAAATAATAAAAATGTATTTGTACTTATGCCAACGGGAGGAGGTAAATCTCTTTGTTATCAATTACCTGCAATACTTATGGAAGGCGTTGCAGTTGTCATTTCTCCTTTAATTTCATTGATGAAAGACCAAGTAGATGATTTAAAATCGAATGGAATATCTGCAGAATTTCTTAACAGTTCATTGAGATATTCTGAAACGAAAAGGATTGAAAATGATTTAATCAATCAAAAAATAAAAATACTCTATATTGCACCTGAAAGGCTTATGAATTCTAAGATGCATGATATGCTAAAAAATATAAAAATAAGCTTATTTGCAATCGATGAAGCACATTGTATATCGGAGTGGGGACATGATTTTAGACCAGAATATCGGAAGCTCAAAATATTGAAATCAGAATTTTCAGAAGTTCCTGTGATTGCACTTACTGCAACGGCAACAAAAAAAGTACAAAATGACATAATAAATCAATTAGGATTGGATATTGATGAACCATATAGATCAAGCTTTGATCGAAAAAATTTAACATACAAGGTAAAGTCTAAAAAAGATGCAGAAGAGCAATTATTTGATTTATTAAATACGCATAAAGGCAAAAGTGGGATAATTTATTGCCAAAGTCGAAAAACAGTAGATTCTATATCTTCTAAACTTTTAAGACGAGGATTTAAAGCAATGCCATATCATGCAGGATTGTCTGATAGAATTCGTGCTTACAATCAAGAACAATTCATAAAAGATGATATAGATATAATAGTTGCAACAGTCGCATTTGGAATGGGAATTAATAAATCAAATGTTCGTTTTGTTATTCATTATGATTTGCCAAAAAATTTAGAGGGATATTACCAAGAAACTGGAAGAGGAGGAAGAGATGGGCTTGAATGTGAATGTGTTCTTTTTTATAGCTACGGAGATAAATTTAAAGTTGAATATTTGATAAAGAAAATGGGATATAAGAAAGAGCGAGACATTGCACTTACACAGCTTAGGGAAATGATTAACTTTTGTACAAGCAATGTTTGTCGTAGGAAAATACTTCTTGGGTATTTCGGAGAGGAATTGAAAGAGAATTGTGGGAATTGTGATGTTTGTTTTAATCCAAAAGAAGTGTATGATGCAACAGAAGATGTGATAAAAATTATTTCGTGTGTAAAAGAAATAAAACAACAGTATGGCATGAATTATGCAATTGATGTACTTGTTGGCTCAAAAAATAAAAGAGTTGTTGGAAATAAACACAATTTAATTAAAAGTCATGGCAAAGGACATGGAACATCAAAATCAAGTTGGCAAAAAATTATAGGAGAGCTAATTCAGCTTGGAATTTTAAAAATTGAAGGATCGCAATATCCATTACTTAAAATAGGTCCAAAGGGCGAGGCTGTATTTAATGGAATTGAAAAAGTTGAATTAGTAAAGCAAGAAGAAGATGAAAAGCCAAAATATAAATCCGTGTCTATTAGTGCAGATGCGACACTATTTGAAGTTTTAAGAAATTTAAGAAAAGATATTGCAAATAAATCAAAAGTTCCACCATATATTATATTTTCAGATGCAAGTATAAATCAAATGGTTGAGGATAGACCTCGTACAAAAAAAGAGTTTTTAAAAATAACTGGAGTAGGTGAGTATAAACTTGATAAGTATGGTAAAGAGTTTATGAATACAATTTCAGAATATGCAAAATAATGTTGATTCCAAGAGGAATGTCATATTTTTTTAATAGCTTGTTCGGAAAGCTCGTTTGGAAAGCCCATTCGGAACAAATGAGCGTTATAGGAAATTCTCAAAGAGAATTTCCTTCTAAAAATTTCTCCTTTGGAGAAATTTTGTTTTCGAACGAACGAGCGTTTGCTCATGATTGAACGATGTGTGCGTTAGTATATAATTTATAACATTATATATTCAGAGAAAAATTTTTAATTTTTCATATTTTTTATTGTATGGGAATCTAAGAGTTTTTACTTTATTTATTTTTGGTGCAATCTCACCATTTTATATATGCTGATTAAAAAAATTTGTAATTTTATTTAATTAAAGTTATCAAACTTTTAATTAAAAATATATTATCATTCTGAAAATGTACAAACGCTCATTCGTTTCGAGTGAGCTGTCAAAGATTTTTTAAATTTATTTTGAAAAGTTTGAGTGTTTACGCACATTCGTTCCGAATGTGCTGTCGAAAACCTTCGGTTTTCTCCAACGCACATTCTCCTACGGAGAATGTGCTAATAAAAATTACAATTAGTAAAGATTATATTTAATAAACACATAATTACAGCAAAGTAATACAATTAATATTTATCGTATTACTCTATAAAAAAAAATAGGTGTATAAATAACATGAATGAAAAAATAGGAATCTTAACAATAGGGCATGGAAGTAAATTATCAAACAATAAAGCAATGGTAGAAGGTGTTGCAAAAACAATATCGGAAAAGCATGAAGGAGTTATTGTCAAAAGTGCATTTATGAATATGAATAAACCCTCAATCAAAGAATCATTAGAAGCTTTTGAAGGAACGGGCGTCACAAAAATAGTTGCAGTGCCTGTTTTTTTAGCAACAGGATTACATACAACAAAAGACATTCCAAGAATTTTAAAACTTGAAGAGGGATCTAATAAAACATTTATTACTTTAAATGGAACTGAAATTCCAATCATTTATGGAATGCCAATAGATGATGGCAGTCTTATTGCAGATATTATTTTTACAAGAGTGCAAGAAGCACTGAATGGAAATTAAATTTTTTATTTTATTTTTGTATATAACTTGGAAAGTTATATATCAAACACTCAATATCTTTAAGAATGAGTTAAATAAATTTTTTAATTTATCGTAAAATTCTATCTAATGTAATTGATTTTATTATATTTTTTAGCTCATTCAAAAATAATTTTTGTATTTTAAATAAAAACGATTGTATGCATTTATATTATTTTAAATATAATCCTAATGTAATATAAATATGTCAAAAAAAATTGTTGTAATTGATATGAATCACGGCGGAATACCAATTTCACAAAAATTAAGCGAAATTGGATTTTCTGTTACTGCGATTGATGTATATGATAAATTAGATTTAAAAATTATTTCAAATCTTAATAAAGATTATGGCGTGGATGTAATAAAAAAACCAATTGCCGTTGATGAATTTGATTTTATTGTAGCTCCTTTGCACTTAAATCCAAACTATGCAATGCTTAAAAGTGCAAGAGAAAAAGATAAAAAAATAATTAGCCATCATGAGATTGTTGGTATAATTTTATCAAATGATGAAAGAATTAAAAATATAAAATTTATCGAAATTTCTGGAACAAAAGCAAAAACAAGCACTGCTTTTATTCTTGCAAATATAATTTCACAGAAATTCTGTGTAATACTTCATACAAGTTATGGATTAATATATATAAAAAATGGAAAATCCATTCAAATCGATAAATTAAGTATTACACCTGGAAATATTTTACAAGTTATCGATAGAACTATTTGCTTTTCACCCACCTTTTATATTTTTGAAGTATCAATCGGATTTACAGGATATTCCGATTTTAATATACTTACTACTTTAAATAACGATGTATTAATTGCAGCAAATAGCAAATATGAAAGTGATGCAATCTTACAAACAATGCATAATATTAAAAATAGTACATTATTAATAAATTCAGACATTTATCATAGAATCAATTTGAATATTTTTGAATGTAATAATACCAATTTAATTACATTTAATGAAAATAATGATGTTATGAAAATGAATGTGCAATCAAACTATGACCTTAATTCATATCGCACTGCACTTTCTGCATCTATTGCAGCTTCGGTTGAACTTGGGATAGAATTTGATGTCATAAAATCTACAATAAGTAAATTTAAAGGTATAGACGGTCGAATGCTTAAAAAAAATTTTAAAGGTAGAATTTTAATTGACAATTCCAATTCTGGAATGGATGTGCAATCTGTTAAATCGGCATTTAAATTTGCTTTAACTTTTTTAAAAAATGATAAAAAAATTATTTTTGTTTTAGGAATTGAATCAAAAACCGTCTGCGAAGGTTTAGATGTGGAAGAATTGATAAAATTTATTGAAAAACAACGCGCATTTATTGATAAATTGATATGGGTGTGCGATTCAAAAGAATTAAAAAATTCTAATATATTGGAACGCTTTAAAAATATTGTTATAAATACAACATCAAGTCACGAAAATGGACTTTCGATTGCATTTAATAATACAAAAAAAGGCGATATTATCTTATCTTGTGTTAAGTGTTTTAGATAAAATTATTATATTTTATACACGAGATAACGCTTATTTGTTCGAAAATCAAAGATTATCTCATACGCTCATTCGTTCCGAATGAGCTTTCCAAATGAGCTATTGAAAATTTCCCTGCGTGTATAATTTTATAAATTATATACACTAAAAAATCAGATGTTATTAAACCATAAAATTTGATTTGTCGCAATTAAAGAAAATAAAATATTCACATCAACAATCAATCACATGAATTGCTTTTATGTTGGTGATTTTTTTATTTGTAGTCTTATTGCATCATCTACTTTTTTTTTATCAAGCTCCAAGTAATTTTTATAGATTAACTTGCGATATTTAACCAAATCTTTAAATAATTTAATTAATGTAAATTTTATGAATTTCAAAATTCTAAAAAAATAGCCACCCATACATATATGAATATCAGATTTATTACAAATTAAGGTAATTTATACCCTAAATCGATATGCCTCGGTTGAATTTCGCTTTTTTAGAAATCGGTATGCTGCAACAGTATAAATTATTACGCAACAAGTCTATCTTATATTTTTAGAAATTACTTTTGAAAATGAAGACATAAATTGGTTATTTACTGAAATGTGTATATAAAAATAAATTTTACAAATTAAAATATTATGTATTTTTACACACATCAATTAAAAAAAACAATGATTAGAATTTAAAATCAATATCTTAAATTCCAATCCAAACTAAATCCACTCAACTTATAAAAACAATCAATCCAATTTAAAATCGCCGTGCTTTTCAATATGTGCCAAAAGCCCGCCATCATCTAAAATTTTAAGCATTTCTACAGACGGCGGTGAAAATTTTATATTTGTGTTCTTTGTGACATTTTTAATTATCCCCGAAGTTAAATCGATGTTAAGTTTATCCCCTTCATCAATCAAATCAGTATCACATATAAGAGCAGGAAGTCCAACATTAATTGAATTTCTATAAAAAATTCTAGCAAACGATTTTGCAAGAATTGCACCAACACCTGCAAGTTTTATAATAGTTGGTGCATGTTCTCTACTCGAACCAAGCCCAAAATTATTACCACCTACTATAAAATCTCCTTTTTCAACTAATGATGCAAACTCTGGATTTGCATCTTCAAGTACATGTTTTGCAAGTTCAGGTAAATTTGTTCTAAGATGGAATAATCGACCCGGTGCAATAAGATCTGTACTTATATCATCTCCAAATTTCCATGAATTACCTTCTAAATTATATCCCATTTATACCTCCATCCTTGGATCTACCATCTTACCTGCAATTGCAGATGCTGCAGCGAGTGCAGGCGAAGATAAATAAATAAATCCTTTTGTATTTCCCATTCTTCCTTTAAAATTTCTATTTTGAGTTGCAAGACAAACCTCCCCATCTCCAAGAATTCCTTGATGCACTCCAACACATGCTCCACACCCGGGTGCCATCACAGCAGCTCCAGATTCTACAAAAGTTTTTATATATCCTGCATCAATTGCATCAAGATATACTTGTTTTGAAGCAGGCGTTATAATCAATCTCGTATATGGATGTCTTTCTTTTCCTTTTAATATTTCTGCTGCAATTCTAAGGTCTTCAAGCCTTCCATTAGTACAAGTTCCAATAAATACCTGATCTACTTTTGTCCCAACAAGTTCATTTATAGTACAAGTATTATCCACTGTATGTGGAACAGATATGGTGGGTTCAAGTATAGTAGCATCAATCTCAATTATTCGTTCATATTCAGCATCATCATCGGCTTTTACAATTTTAAATTTATCGCCCCTTCCCATTTTTTCAAGATATGCTTTTGTAGTCTCATCAGTTTCAATTAAACCAGTACTTGCACCAGCCTCCACTGCCATATTTGTAAGTGAAAATCTATCTGACATGCTCATGTTTTTAATAGTTTCACCTGCAAATTCAAGTGATTTATAAGTCCCACCATTTGCACCAATCAATCCAATTATATGAAGTATCAAATCTTTTGCATATACTCCTTTTTTAAATTCTCCTGTAACGATTATCTTAAACGATTCAGGAACTCTAAGCCAAGTTTTCCCAAGTGCAATTCCAATCGCAACATCAGTTGAACCCATTCCTGTTGAGAATGCACCAAGTGCACCAGAAGTGCATGTATGCGAATCTGCGCCAATTAATATTTCTCCTGGATTTACATATGACTCAATTAATCGCTGATGGCATACCCCTTCTCCTGCTTCTGAAAGAATGGCACCCGTTTTTTTTGAAAAATCTCTAAGAATCATGTGTGCATTTGATAGCTCTTTATGAGAACTTGGTGCAGAATGGTCTATAAAAAGAATTGTTCGTTTAGGATTTTTTGCCTGCACGAGATTTATTTTATGAAGTTGCTGAACTGCAAGAGGACCCGTGCCGTCCTGAACTGCAGTGACATCTACTGTTACTACAACTGTATCACCTGCATTTACTTCTTTTCCTGCATGTGCTCCAATTATTTTTTCTGCTATTGTTTTTCCCATTTAGACACCTTAAAAATAGTATAAATTATTAACTTGTAGTATGTTTGAGAGATTCATTTTTAAACAATACTTGCAAGATATGGGTATTATTAACTCTTTTTTTATATATCAATCTAACGGAAAAAATTAGGTTTTCAAATATTTTTCCTATACATATGTAAAAATTGCAAAAAATTACGAGAAATTAAATTTTTTTCTAACTCATTCTAAAAAAATGAGTGTTAAATATCTAACTTTATAAATCATATGCAAAAATAAATCACTCAATCGATTTATTTTTTAGCATATACAATACTAAAATAATTCCCTTTATCTGGAATTTTATCATTTTTTAACACAATTTCATTTTTAGAAAATAATCGCTCTAAAAAAGTAAAATCATTAAACCCTTCTTTTTTAAGTAAATCCATAATATTTTTTGGATTTATAGCCTTTAATACAATCTTATGATTTATTTTAGACCCATCATATACTATATAAGAAGAATCAATTTCCACATCAGCTCTTGAAGCAAATGAAGTTATAGAACTTATCCCTGGAATTGTAATCACCTCAATGTCTGGATGTTGTAAATTCATAACTCGTTTTAAATGTGTAAATGTTGAAAAAAGGCAAGGATCCCCAATTACTCCAAATGCAACTGTATGATTTTTTGCATATTTTGCTACAATATTAGCATTTTCAATCCATTTTTTATTTAACGCATCAATATCCCTTATCATTGGAAAATCTAAAATTTCTGAATCTGCATATGGTGAAACTAATTTTTCTGCAAGTTTGCCTGGTACAAATACTTTTTCACTATTCTTTAACACTTTAATAGTTTTTAGCGTAATAAGTTCCGGATCACCCGGACCAAGTCCAACTCCTATTAACATTTTTTCTCCTTCATCTCTTGAGTTCCTACTATTATATAAACAGGATTTTCAGGTTTAAACATTGTTTCCCCCCTAAGATCTGAACTTCGTGATAGTGCCACATGCACAACTTCCTTAAAGATATTAAGTTTTTTCATAATATTTATCACTCTTACAACCGTTTCAATTCTAACTGCATTTACTACGATTTTTTGTACTTTTTTTTCATATAAAATAGAGATTACGCTATCGATATTTTTTGTCCCACCAATAAATGCACAATTTATTTTTTCAAGACATTTTTCTTTATTTAATACAACAGATGCCTCTCCATGAAATAAAGTTATATTTTTTACATTAAAGTTTTTAAAATTTTTCGATGAAATTTGTATTGCAGAATCTCGTGCATCAATTCCATATATTGTTAAATTATTTGTACTATTTGATGCAGCAATTGTTACAGCACCTGTCCCACATCCTATATCTACAAATACCTCTTTTTCTTTTAGATTAAGTTTTGAAAGTGCGATTGCGATTATTTCTGGTTTTGTTGGGCCTCCGCTTATTGTTATAAATTCATTTATTTTTTCTGACATTTTGTGTATTTAATTTTTAATTGTATATAATTTTTACAATTTTTTCTAATTTAATTTATATTTTATTTTATCATTCATAATTAATATTAATTTATAATAATAAAATTTTTTTAATAAAAATATTTACCTATCTCGAGTTATCACATTATATGAAATTATACTAATGATCATGCATATTGCAAAAGCAGATATTAATAATTCATACCCATAGGTATTCACAGCATCATTAAAAAGATATTCAACACCACTTATAAATGTTATAATAGAAAATACAACAATCAATGCAAATATACAACCACCAATTAAAGAGTGTAATTTATTTACACCTTTATTTTCAAAAAATACCGAACCTATTATAAATGATATTGCAAAAAGTACTAATATATATGGAATTGGAATAAAAATTTCGCCTTGTACCACACCCAATGCCACCATCAACATAAATACCGCAATAACAATTGAAATTAAAAATTTATTAATAAATGGATTTTTGTATAGGGCATTTTTATATGAAGTATTTTTCCTTTTTCGAGCCATATTTAGTAGATATAGTTGTCATTATATATCAATTTTCACAAATAAGATAGATTAAAGATTTATTTATATGTTTCAGCTCTTTTTAATAGTACACAATTTGTAAAATTGTGTACTAAGAGAAATTTTCAATTTCCCGGACGAGACTTCATGCAAAAACTTATATAAATCTGTCAAAAATCGTTTATTTTATATCAAATAAAAACATTATAGGATAAATTATGACTGAGACAAGTGTAGAATCACAAATTAAAGAAACTGTTATCAATATTGATTCTGAAAATCAATATCAAGAAACTATCAATGCATTAAAAGCAGAACAAGCTAGGCTTAAACTTAAAAATGAAACAATAAAGGCGAAACTCATGAAGTCGAACATAATGAGCGCCACATATGCACAAGAGTTGGATAAACTTAAAAATCAATTGGAGCAACTAACAACACCACCTCTTTTTATTGCAACCATTCTCGAAATTGAAGGAAATACAATATTAATAAGGCAACATGGAAACAATCAAGAAATCGTGACAAATTACCCAACAGATTTCAATGAAGCGCTTGAACCAGGAATGCGAGTTTGTATAAATGGGGCATTTTCAATTATTTCAACACTTGGAAATCCTATTGATATACGCGCACAAATAATGGAAGTTATAAATGCGCCAAATGTCGATTATGGAATGATAGGTGGTCTTAGTGAGGTAATAGAAGAAATTAAAGAATCAATAGAGCTTCCATTAACAAGTATGGATTTATTTGAAAAAATTGGAATTGAACCGCCATCTGGTGTGTTACTTCATGGAGAACCTGGTACAGGAAAAACCTTAATTGCGAAAGCTGTAGCAGCAGAAACGAATGCAACATTTATCCGCATGTCTGGTTCCGATCTCGTTCAAAAATTTATCGGAGAGGGTGCTAGACTTGTAAAAGATGTGTTCCAACTTGCCAGAGATAGAGCACCATCTATATTATTTATTGATGAAATTGATGCCGTAGGAGGAGTTCGTACACATGACGGCACTACAGGTTCAGCAGAAGTAAATCGTACAATGATTCAAATTCTTTCTGAAATGGATGGTTTCGACTCTTCAGAGACTGTAAAAGTAATTGCTGCAACAAATAGAATCGATTTATTAGATTCTGCACTTCTAAGACCTGGAAGATTTGATAGAATAATTGAAATTCCTTTGCCTAATGAAGATGCAAGACTTGAAATTTTTAAAATCCATACAAAAAAAATGAATCTTGCAAAAGATGTAGATTTTTCAAATCTTACAAAGATGACTGATGGTTTAAGTGGCGCTGATATAAATATTATTTCAAAAGAAGCAGGAATATTTGTATTAAGGAGACGAGGGGAAGAAGTTACAATGAAGGATTTTATGAATGCATATGAAAAAGTAGCAAGTGAATTAGAGGTGGAATCTGTGCCACATATGTTTGGTTAATTTCTTGTTTATCTGATATGAATTTTATTATAATTAAACCGTATGTATCTATCTATCGTAAAAATTTGTATCAAGTAATTTTAAATAGCTCATTCGGAACGAATGAGCGTTTGCTCGTTCGGAACGAATGAGCGTTAGTATATAATTTGTAAATATGTGTTTTCGAGAAAATTTTTCTTTTTTCTAATATCATATAATTTGGAAATACATATTTCTCAAAGAGAAATATATTCTATAAAATCTCTGATAGCTCATTCGGAAAGCATATTCGGAAAGCTCATTCGGAACGAATGAGCGTATGAGAAAATCTTTGATTTTCGTTCTGAATGTGCGTAAACACTCATTCTTTCAGAATGAGTTTAAGAAAATCTCTGATTTTCGAACGAATGATTATTATTTGTATTATATACTGAAAAAAAAAATTCAATTTTTCAAATAGCCATTTTAGATAGTTTTAAATACAATGCAATTCTATTTAAATTAATAAATTTAAGAGTAAGAGAGGAAGGGCGGTCGCCGGGTCTTAATAGATCTGAGGAAAGTCTCCCCACCGCGAAAAAATTAATTTTTTTCTTTAAAATACACGAACGCTTGTAAAGAGTGTCCGGCGAGAGTCGGGGCAGTTGAATTTCAACTCATGTATATTATATTGCATGCTGACACAGAAACGATATCATTTTTTATACATTTCAACCCATTAAAATAATATTTGGGGCGAATATACGATGATGCTTAACAGCTGATGTTTAAGTATAATTGATGAATGGAACGGTGAAACCTCGTGGGTGCAAGTCGAATAATAGAAATTTCTATTGACGCATAGCCGAATGCCGTCGTTACAAGACTTTTTATAGTCTATTCATTATAAGATTTATCAAAATATAAATCGAAATAAGGATGAAATGTAATAACATAAGGGAGCTTACTCTCCTGACTCACTCTTAAATTAAAGTTTTTCTTTGAGTATATAATTTTACAAATTATACTGTGTGCTAATGAAAAAAGGAAATTTCCCCCAGCATATAATTTTATAAATTATATATAACACCAATTCTCCTTCGGAAGCACATTCTCCGTAGTAGAATATGTGTTTAATGTGCTAATAAAAAAATAATAACGAAGGTGGCTTATTCCTCTAATTTTCCCCTATATTCAAGTTTTTTCATTTCCATTATTAGATTTTCATAATTTATTTTTGTATCAAAACAGCCATCATTTAAAAGCGGTATGCCATAAGTAATTATTCCATTTTTTTTTAAAGCATTCATACTTTTATTTAATTCATAATAGCATGCAAGTAATAATGCACCCTCTGCAGATTCTTTTTTTATGATATGCCTGAGATATGAAGATCCTGCAACAATATATAGCGTGTAATTAAATTTTTCTAAATCTTTTTTTATTTTTTGAAAATCACATTTTCCACAAGAATTGCATTCAATCCCAAATCGAGTAGATTGTGCAGGACAATCGCGCGATCGCATACAATGCGGTGCCAATAATAATCTCCGTTTTGTTTTTTTAAAATCAGATTCTTGCATTAAATTTTTAAGAGACACCATCCATTTGTCAAGCTGTTCAATGGTTGAATATTTATCAAACAACAATTTAAGCGGATGGTAAAAAAAATCAAGTATTTTTGCAAAAAATCCAGCAAATACGATAGGTCTATTTACACTCATACGACTTGCAAATAATGCCGTTGTTACTAAAGTAAAGGATACTACTGAGGTTAAAATTATTACAATTCCAATTGTTCGATATATCATTTATTTATTCTTATAATTTAAGTGAATGAAAATTATTTTTGTAAAATTTTAAATATTATTTTGCTATAATTCTATTTATATTCATTGCATAATTCCATTTTTTTGACTATTTCTTCTACCTCAACTTTTGTATTATAGCATCCATCATTCATAAGGCATACTCCTTGAACTTCCATATATTTAGAAGCCATATGCATAGAATCTGTAAGTTCAACAAAGCATGCAACGCCTATACAAGATTTTGGTCTATAATGCTTTATGATTTTTTTTACAAAACTTCCACCTGGAACTATAAATACTTTAAAATCATATTTTTCAGACACTTCTACAATAGTTCCAATATCGCATAAATTGCATTTTGTACATTCATAACCATATAATGAATCACATCTTGTTTTACAACGATTATGGCGCATGCATTGGGGAAGAAGAATAATTTTTTTATTTTTAACTTTTTTGAAACCTTCCAATCCAATCGAATTTCTAATTTCAATTAAAATTTCATCTACAATATTTTCTTTAATTGATAATTTTTTACAAATCCATACAAGTGGGGAATAAAAAAAATATAATGTAAATATAACAAAATTTGGAAATAGTATTTTTCGTTTTTTTATACTATAAATGCCAAGGATTAATGCTATACCAGATACAAAAAGTGATATAATTGATAAATATATAAATAATATGCCAATTAATTCATAAGGGATTTGCATTTTTTATATGTGTTTTAATTGTAGTATTTTTTTTATTGAGTGTAATTTGTAGATGGATACACTATTGAAATAAAATATGTTTTATAAAATCTTGATATTTTCGTATTTAAGCGCAGAGATAAAATATTTAATAGTTTATTTTTGCATATAATTTATAAAGTTATATACTCAAAAAGTCAAGTTTTAAAAATTATTTAAATTTATATTTAAATAATATATTTATTAGATTGTGTCATCCACAAGTTAAAAAATTAAAAAATATATATAGATATATATAATCGATGGTGCAATGCATCTCATTTGAAATGTAATTTACAAGATAACGCTCATTTGATCGAATAACGCTCGTTCGTTCCGAACGAGCTATCAAAGATTGTCTCTTACGCGCATTCGTTTCGAATAAGCTTTCCAAATGAGAAAACGCTCGTTCATTCTGAACAAGCAAACGCTCATTCGTTCCGAATGAGCTATTAAAAATTTCCCTCAGCATATAACTTTACAAGTTATATAAAATAAAAAAGAGATTAAGAAAATAAAATTGCTATTACAATTCTATTTCAAATAATTTAAGCTTCTAATGCTACTGCTTTAATTTCAGTCTTTCTAATTTCAACTCTTCTTATTGGGTATATGTATTTTGCATGTCTGTATATATTTGCAGAAAGTTTTCCAGACATTGCATCATTGACGAATTCTTCAAAATTAATTTCAGATGCTCGTTTTTCAACAACTTTACCCATTAATGCTCGAATTGCTTTTATTTGACTTGCCCGTGCTCTTCTAAGTGTGAAGCAGATTGGTTTAACTACAACCATATAACCATCTTTAGTTGTAACGGTAAGATTGTCATCAATTCGTGAAGTTTGTCTTTTTACAATTGATCTTAAATAATCGTTTGTAATTTCATGTCCAATAAATTTTGTATGTGCAACACTTCCCTTTACGGCATCGATTTCAAGTTTCATTTTTATATTATGCTTTGTAAAATCTTTAGTAATATCCCCAAGTGTAATTTCAACAATTCTTCCAATTAATTTTTTTGAATCGTCTGTTGGCGTAGTTCCAAGTTTAACATCTCCAATAAATTTTGGTGCTTCTATTTGATACCACTCTTTCGATTTCCATTTATCCAATTTTCTCTGTATTTTTTTAGGCAAGTAACTTCTCCTTAATATATTTTAATATTTTTTTAAAGGTAAATTCATGTGATTTACCAATTCAAGATTTTAAAGTTGAATTTTTATCTATTTATAAATTGCATGATTTTATTTAAATTAATCGGTTTATTCATTCGAGAAATTGGAAATTTCCCTTAGCATATAATAAACACTCATTCTCTTTGAGAGCATATTAACGCTCGTTCAGAACGAATAACTCATTCTAAAAGAATGAGTGGTTACGCTCATTCGTTCTAAATAAGCAAACGCTTGTTCATTCTGAACAAGCTATCAAAGATTTTCTTAAACTCATTCTGAAAGAATGAGTGATTACGCTCATTCAATTCTAATGTGCTTTCCGAACGAGATCTCGAAGAGAATATGCGTTAGAAAAAACCAAAGGTTTTCGGCAGTACATTCGGAACGAATGTGCGTTGATGAGCTTTACAAATTATATACTAACGCTCGTTCGTTCCGAACGAGCTATAAAAAATAATAAATTATTTTATTGCTGTAATTCTTTTAACTTTTCTACAATATTAATACATTGTTTAATAAGCTTGATATGTTCAAGAATTCGCACATATTCAGTTTCACATTGCATATTTTGTGAAATTGTGATTATTTTTTCAAGAATAAGCTTTTCTGCATACTTTGCATCATTACAAACTTCTGTTGGTTCTATTTTTGTATATTCTTTATTTTTTTTCGATGCATCAATATTTTTTACAAAATCCTTTTTATCATGCACATTATTCGAAATAACATCTTTTTTAAAATGTTTTTGATTTTTGTTAAAAGTATCACTCAAATCGTTTTGTTTTTCATCATTTTTACAAATAGGGCAGAGTTCTTTGCCCCTATATCTAAATATTGGGGCACCACAAGTATCACAGTGTTTTGCAAGCATAGTGCCACCTATTTCAAGCATTTTTGATATTTTTTTTACATTTAAATCATTGTTAGAATTCATATATTTATTCATTATCTAATAAACTACATTCTTTTTAAATTTATGCATTATTCTTATAAATTCAATTTTTCAATGAGTTATGCCTTATAAATACTGAATAAAATAAAAAGATAGATAAAGTATTAAAGCACCTTTATAGCCTATATGAAACTTAATCCATGGGGATCCGCAAATATTGATAATTATTCAAAACTTTTTGAAGAGTTTGGAATTTCCAATTTTGAATCAGTACTCAACACTCTAAAAGATCCACATAAATATATGAAAAGAAAAATTATTTTTGGTCACAGAGGTTATGAACTAATTGTAGATGCAATAGAAAATAAAAAACCATTTTCAGTTATGAGTGGATTTATGCCATCAGGGAATGCACATCTTGGTGCAAAGATGGTAATGGATGAAATTATATGGCATCAAAAAAAAGGCGGAAGTGCATTCGTAGGCATTGCAGATCGTGAGGCACATTCAGTTCGTGGAATGTCTTGGAAATTATGCCGTGAGATAGGTATTAATGAATACATTTTAAGTTTAATTGCGTTTGGATATGAGCCAGATGGGCTAATTTATTTTCAATCAGAATGCGAAGTTGTAAAAGATTTATGCTTTGAACTTGGAATTAAAGCAAATTTTTCTGAACTTAGTGCAATATATGGATTTGATGGGGCAACTAATGTTTCACATATGGTTAGTGCATTGTCCCAAAGTGCAGATATTTTACAACCACAAGTGGAAGAATGGGGCGGACCAAAACCAACAGTAGTGCCCGTTGGTGCAGATCAAGATCCACATATACGATTAACTCGCGGATTGGCATCTAAAATGAATTTATTCAAGATAGAACAACGCACTACAAAAGATGGGATTTGCTTTTTAAGTATTAGAAGTAAAGGGGCACCAAGTGCGGCATTGAAAAAAATAAAAAAACTGTTGCCATGGGATGCAAAACTTTTTAAAGGGCACATGGATGTTAAAACAAATGATTTTAATGCATTGTCAAATATTGTTTCTAAAGTAGAAATTGAATTTGGGGGATATGCATTTATTCCACCTGTATCAATATACCACAGATTTATGTCTGGATTGCAAGGTGGGAAAATGTCAAGTAGTGTGCCTGAAAGTCATATTGCATTAACAGACACTCCAAAAGATGGTGCAAAAAAAGTAAAACAAGCAAGTACTGGGGGTCGTGCAACCCTTAAAGAGCAAAAAGAACTTGGTGGCAATCCTGATAATTGTTCTGTATTTGAGCTTATGCTATTCCATTTAATTGAAGATGATAAAGATATTGCAGAGATTTATAGTGAATGTAAAGAAGGAAATATATCATGTGGAACTTGCAAGGTGCGAGCTTCAGAGCTTATGTTTGAATTTTTAAAAGATCATGGAGAGGAACGAAAAATTGCAAAAGAACGGCTTGGTGAGTATGGTTTATCAGTAAATTGAACAAGAGAACGCCCATTCAAAACGAAAACGAAATTTCTTCAAAGAAAAAAAATTAGAAGAAAGTTCTCTTTGAGAACTTTCTGAACGAAATTTTTAGAAGAAAAATATCCAGGGAAATTTCTTAAATCAAAAATCAAAGATTTTCTTAAACTCATTCTGAAAAGTTTGAGTATTTACGCACATTCGTTTAATAATGTACTTTTCGAATGTACTATGGAAAATCAAAATGCAAAACCTTTAACAAATTGAAGATGTGTGATTTTCTACAAAAATTTTAGCATTTATTTACATACTAAAAATTTTTAAAATTGTGTAAATGCCTGAATTGAATGATGAGGTATAATTCAAAGTTTGCGTAACATCAATCAATTAAACACATACGAAAAATTAAAAGTTTTAATTTCCCCTCGTATAATTTTAAGATTTAAATTATGCTAATTTATACATTTGATATGTCTTAGACTTGTTGCAAATTAAGGCAATTTATACCATAAATCAGTATGCTGCGGCAGTATAAATTATTACGCAACAAGTCTCTTATATATGGCAAAATTAAACTAAACATACACAAAAATAAAAAAGATTTGAGGCAATAGTCTCAAATCAAAACGATACTTATTAGTGTCATAAATATAAATACATCAATATTAACAATATAAGGATTTAACTCCATTTTTTTCAAAGATGCCTCGTTGATTTGATTGCCTTACAAAATCTAAGAATGATCGTTCAAGGTCACTTGGTGCCCCATATGTTATCATATTAAGTGATCTATCAAAACATACATCAGTTAATCCATCTATTTCTGAATCTGTAAATGTATTTCTATCATTGATTGCAAATCCAGAATCAACAAATCCAATCGTGCCAGGATTAGCTGCTATATATGATATAATATCTACATTGCTCATTTTTCCTTCAATATCTCTATGGATGTCAATTCCACCAAGTGCGTTTGCAAATGTATATTCAGTACTTGATTTGTCCAATCTTTGAATTGCTTTGTTTATACCTGCATTTACAAGATTTGTAGTAAAATAGTTGTCTCTGAATGCTTTTATTAGGTCTTCCCTATGAATGTTTAAATGTGTGGCATTATTAGCAATTACAACAACTTCTTTTCTTCCAATCCTAAAAGTTTGAAGTTTTGGAGCGTTTGCTAATTCTGTAGTTTTAATTGCTCTGGAGGTTATGCCAATGTCAACAATGTCTTTCGATACTGCCGCTATGCTTGTACTTGATTTTCCACCTTGTACAATCACTATAACATTTGGATTCACTTCCATATATTTTTCTGTAAGTTGTTCCACAAGAGGTTGAACAGTCGCCCCCCCTCCAATTATAAGGTGGGAAATACTGATGTCTTCGGTCATTCCTCGTTCTTCTACATCATTTGCGAGATGTGTCGTCATTGGTCCCATCGATGCTGCACCAATAACAGATACGGATATGAGTATAAGTGATCCTACAACGGGTGATGCAGCGCGTACATCTTTTATGAATTTAGTATATATTGTTTTTAGATTCATATTTGGTTTAATCCTATTTGTGTTTATTTCAATTTGGGGTTTTTTATAGCTCATTAGAACGAATGGGTGTTAGTATATAATTTATAAAATTATATACTCAGAGAAATTTTCAATTTATCGTTTCTCAACCCCATTTAGTTTATTTGTTAGTATTCATATTCACTCAAATATGTGTTACCTTGAAAAAATTAGTTTATATTTAGATTTCAATCACATATATACTTTATCTGTATGCAATATAAATACATCTTAACCATATATATAATCTTAATCGTATATATACTTTATCTATATGCAATATAAATACATCTTAACCATATATATTTTTAGATTATAGATAAAAATCATAAAATTTGTTTATAAATTAAATTAGATGGTTTGTTTATTTTATTGATGCATAGTGAAAATATATGCCGCATAAAGTAAAATTTTATTTAAATGGTTCTAACAATTCAAAAAGGGTCCACTAATTTAGCAATAATAATTCAAAAAAAGTCTATTATTTTAATATAAATTTCCAATTATTATAACAAAAATTGGAAGTTGAAAGGTGTGATTAAACTTGTGAGCAAACATGTAAAATTTAAACTGAAACAAAAAGAAATTTTAAAAATAAAGTCATAAAATTAGTAAATATATATAGAAAAATAGTAGCAAGGTATTGAAGTGAATACTTAAAGTAAATAAAGGATTTAGAAGAATGCAATCGCGAAACTATAGACACACGATGAATTTTATCGGAAAAACGAGAAATTGGAAATTTCTCTGAGTGTATGATTTTATAAATTATATACTGTTAAAAATGAATTCGATTATTTGTTCACATTTGTCACCCACATATGTGTTAGAATCTACCAATGATATTGCTGAAAAGGTATTTCGTGAACATGTTGTTTAAGCGTTAGATATTAGGAACGCATGCGAAATGAGAAATGTACAATGATTCATAAACGGCTTATGACTGTGGTTGCAACATGGATGCACCAAGGGCACAATATACCTTCAAAGAATGAATGAGGTGCTTAATAACTAAGCCATACAATTTTGTAAGTTTTAACTAAATTATCTCGTTAAAATCCAATATACGCCCATTTGTTCCAAATAGGCTATCAAAAATCAAAGATTTTTTCAAACGCTCATTCATTCTGAATGAGCAAACGCTCATTCATTCTGAATGAGCTATTGAAATATTTGTATATTGAATTCTATCAATATCTATATAGTTTAGTGTAAAATTATATGGTATTTTGAATGTTAAAAAAATAAATTTTTTAAATTGTACAAGGGTGTGGAAAGTGAGATATAATTTGTCTGAAATGGATAAAAATTATTAATTTTAAATAGAACGAAAGTAAGAGAATTGTGTATATTTATTTTAAAACATTTTTGATTTTTGATAGCACATTTTCGAAGAAAATGTGCATTTCAAATGAGCCGTTAAAGAACTTTATCAACATATTTGTTTTCTGCACCATAAATATTATTAAACATAAAAAACTTATGATTAAAAATGAACTTGATGATATATTAATGTCCATTTGCTCCAAATAAACTAACGAATCTACAATTAAAAATATTAAATATTAATAATAATAATACTAATATATTAAAATTTAATGTTTAATTTTTATTTAAACTATAACTGATAGCTTTCTACAAAAATTACGAGTATTTGCATCTTAAAATTTTTAAAATTATACAATTACTAAAATAAAAAATTAAATTATATTGAGGTGCGATGGTTTTTGTGTAGCATAAATTAATCATTTACCAAATCGCCGTTGACGATTTCCATAATCTCGAAATATTCTCATAATATCTACTTTTCTAATGCAATCCCAATTCACATCTGTAAAAAAAAGTTCAGAATAGATTGATTGCCATATTAAAAAATCAGATAAACATTTTCCGCCAACACGAATAATCATATCAGGTTCATTTTTAATTAAAAGGTGCGATTTAATTATTTTTTCATCAATATCTTTTGGTTCAATTTTTTTTGATTTAACATTAGATATTATAGATTTTACGGCATTTGTAATCTCTTTTTTACCACCAAAACCTACCATCATATATATCAAAAGGGAACGGTCTTCGCGACTTTCTTTAAGTAATCCCTCATCATCATAAAGTTTAAATCCAATATCATTTGGAAGATTTAAAAAACTATCATTTATATTATTTATAAGTTTTAGAGCTGACTTTTTTTTAATTTTACAATCATTTTTTATCAAATTTACATAAATACTTATGATTGATATGTTAAATTGTTTGCACCATAAAACAAATGAATTGAGTTTTAATATTCCTTTTTTATCAAAAAGATCACTATCAGAAAGTACAAGAGTGACATGAGTTGGATTAATTCCAGATTTTATTTTTTTTGAAAGTATCAATCCATAGATGTATTCAATTATATTCATATTCACTCATTTTGCAGTTGATACTATTTTTATAACATCGCCATTTTTAAGTATGTGTTTTTTACCAAGTCTCATTTTTGTTTTAGCGTCGATTGCATATAAAAAACAATCCCCTATATCTGAATGTATGTGATATGCAAGATCTTGAACAGTTTCATTCTTTTTCATAAGAAAAGCATCAGGTAAAATTCGCTCATTTTTATCAATCCATTTCCCTTCATCTTCAACAGGATATACAACAATTAAACCAAGTATGCCAAAAACAGCTTTGTTTATACATTGTTGTACTCCACTACCTTTATTTTGTTTGATAAATTTATGAATGGATTCAAGTCCTTTTTTTTGTGCATCATTAAGCTTATCTGATATAATAGAAAAATCTAAATCACCTGGGAGATATTTTATAACTTTTATTTTTGCAGCTGTTTTAAGTGCAGATTCTGATGCCGCACTTGTTTGCACAACTATTCCTTCAATTTGTTTTAATTTTTCGATATAATTCTTTGGTGCAATATCTGATTTATTTGCGGCAATAATCATAGGTTTAGAAATGCGTTGTAAACAGAACATAAGTTTCATCAATTCTTTATCTTCCCATTTTGTACACTCATTTTTAAAATTACATTCCATAAGTGCTTCATGTACTTGTTCTTCTGTAACACCTGCACCAAGTAATTTACTTGCAATAATTTCTTCTATTTTAAGTCCTTCTGCATTGATTTTTCTAGATAATTTTATCCAATCTCTTTTAAGAATTGAAAACATCCAGAGCGACATTTCATGATTTAAAAAATCAATATCATCTAATGGGTTGTGTTCTCCGATTTTAACGGGATTGCCCTCGATATCTGTTCCACCTGATGCATCTATTACATGAATGATTGCTTGTGCTTGTCTTAATTCATCAAGAAATTTATTGCCAAGCCCTCGCCCTTTATGAGCATCAGGAACAAGTCCTGCAACATCAATAATATTAATTGGAATGAATCGATTTCCATCTATGCAATTTCCACATTTCTTATCCAATAATGTGCATTGACATTCTGTGCGTACGAATGTTACTCCTTTATTTGCATTTATTGTTGTAAATGGATAATTAGCAATCTCTACATCAACCATGGTCGATGCCTTGAAAAATGTAGATTTTCCTGAGTTTGGTTTTCCTGCAAGTCCTATTGTTATTGACATTTTGATTTAGAATATTTCTTGATTGTTTATTTAGTTCATCTATTAATGAATTTAAGTTTTATATATTAGCATTTATGATTTATAAAAGATTGGATTTTTCGTCAAATTTATAAATTAATTATGTAAAATATTAAAATTTATGGATGCGAATTAAACTACATTATTGTTGTAAAAGTGTTTTAAAAAGATTGTAAATTACAATGTTCTTTTCAATTTTAGAAGTTATATAATACAGTTCTATTAAAACATTTGCAAAAATATCATAACATTGCATATGCATTTAACTTTACAATTTCAAGTGATTATGTTTTGAATGTATTAAATTTTAAAATAAAAAATACAAATTATGTAACATATTTTTAACATTTTTTATTATTTAGAAATAAATTATTTAAAAATTGGGATTGTATAACATTCTTATTCATAATTATAATTTAAAACTTTTGTGTGCGGCAAATGGTATAAATTGAACTTAATTAATGATTGTTAGTGATTATTGTATAAAAGTTGCAAAAAATTGGCATAGATTGGCATGTAATAAAAATACAATATTTAAAATGATATGCATAAATAGAAAAATTGCATGCGTTTATAGATATGTTTATATATGACCAATCCCTTATTATAGTTCTATCATTTCACCTACATATTATTACTCATTTGTAAAACATTGGGTAAACAACATAGCGGGGTGGGGTAGCCAGGAGATCCCGACGGGCTCATAACCCGTAGATCGATGGTTCGAATCCATCCCCCGCTATAACTTTTTTTTATTGTTGTATATAATTTATAAAATTGTATTCAGAGCGAAAATTTTAATTTCTCAAATGCCAATAATATGGAATTTTTTTATAATCTTTTAATTATGAAATGAATCGTATGCATAGTAAATCATGATTTATACTTTTATAATGAATGAAGAAACAAGAAATTAAAAAATTTTTTGAACATATAATACGAATAACACTCATTCAGAACGAAAATCAAAGATTTTCTTAAATTCATTCTGAAAAGTTTGAGTGTTTGCGCTCATTAGTTCCAAATGAGCTTTCCAAATGAGCCATCAGAGATTTTATAAAACATATTTCTTTTTACAAAAAATATGCATATATAAATTATGTATAGTAAAAAATAATAAAAAATAAATAATATTTTTCATCCTCAAATTTTTAAAAACTTAGAATATAAAAGTTTGATAGTTAGTTAATTTTGGCATTGAATTAGAAATTGAATATAAGGCATTTAATAATGCGAAAAAATAGTTTTTTGTATAAATATGCATCTTTATAATAGGCAGACATTGTTTTTTGCATAACATTTTTCTGAACAGCATTCTTAAAAGTTTGAGTGTTAAGTATATAATTCGAATAACGCTCGTTAAGAACGAAAATTAGAGATTTTCTTAAACGCATTCTGAAAAGTTTGAGTGATTATATATTTCTTTTTTCAATAGTATATGATTTGCAAAATTGTATATTGAG
Source organism: Methanosarcinales archaeon (assembly GCA_012329085.1). The sequence goes on from JAAXQB010000010.1 coordinate 26,635, forward strand.
AAAAATTTACAATTTCTCGGAAATACACAGTTAGAAATTATATATAATAAAAAATAAATTTCAAAAATAAATAATCTCTTATTTTTGATTTTTAATAATAAACTGAATTCGTTTCACCAAATCTCTATTAAATGACGCATTCATTTCACCTATAAGACCCACCATAAACATTTGAAATCCAAATAAAATAAAAAGTGATGATAGGATTGTAAGTAATACTCTTGTAACGCCATGCAACCATTCATATACCACAAATACTCCAAAGCCAGTACCCATAATGATGAATATTGAACCGATTATTCCAAAATAGAATAAAGGGTTATGAGTTTTTGCTAATTCATATATTGCAATTCCAATTTTAAATCCATCTCTTAAAGGATTTAATTTAGTAGGGTCATCTGGATGCCTTGAAAGGTATGTAATTGGGACTTCACTCGTTTTTAAATTATTTTTTATGCATTCTATTGCAATTTCTGATTCAATTTCAAATCCTAATTCTTTAAGATGTAATGATTTTATTGTATTTTTTGTAAATGCACGGTATCCTGAAAGAATGTCATGTAATGGCTCACCATATACAAATCTAAAAATTCTATTTATCATATTATTTCCAAACAAATTCAATCGAGTAAATGCACCCTTTTCATAATTTTTAAATCTATTTCCAATAACATGATCTGCACCATTTTTGAATATTGGTTTAAGCATTGCATGTATATCACATGCTTGGTAAGTTCCATCCCCATCAGCCATTACAATAAAATCATCTTCGATAAAATCAAAGGCTTCTATAACTGCTTGACCTTTACCTTTTCCTGATTGGATGATAACTTTCGCCCCACTTGCTTTAGCAACTTCTTGCGTTTTATCCTTGCTATTTCCATCAATTACCAATATGTTGTAAAATCCTTCTGATTTAAAATCATTTATGACATTTTTAATTGTATTTTCTTCATTTAAAGTTGGTAAAAGAATACAAACATTATCGTTTGAAGATTTAGCATTAGACATGTTTTTATAAAAGACCCATGTTATCTAATTGTTGTTTTACAACTTCAACACCATTCAAACAATCTTCTGGAGATTTTCCACCTGTGACAACAAGTTTACCAGAACTGAATATAAGTACAACAACTTTTGGAATATTTGTTCGATATACAAGTCCTGGAAACTGTTCAGGCTCATATTCAACATTTTCAAGACCAAGACCAACGGCAATTGCATTTAGATTTAATACTGCTTTTAAATCTGCGGATGCTACTATATTCTGAATTACAATATCTGGTGTGTCATATGTGGTTATTTCATAACCTCTCATTTTTTTCGACAAGTCATCAATAACTTTATAAACATTATCAACAGTTTTAGCACCTGTGCATACAATTTTACCAGAAGTGAATATTAAAAATGCAGCTTTTGGATCTTTAACTCTATACACCAATCCTGGAAATTTTTTTTTATTATATTCTGCACCTTCAAATTCAGATTCCATTTTAATTAAATCCAATTCATCCGCAAGTTTGGTAGATGCGACCACATTTTCTATTTTTAAATTATATTTAGTCATGATTTTAAGTCCTATGTATTTAAACCATTTATATATTAAACTATCTTTTATTTATACTTATGGGTAATATCTTATATTTAAATCTATGATTCTAAGATGTTAGAAATCATCCCATCTATAACAGTATTTGATAGTCCTTCTTTTATATCACCATAATTTTTAATTTTATCAATAAGTTTAAGTAATTCAGTTTCTGTTATAGAAATTCCTCTTGACTCAATAATTCCTTTCAAAGCTCTTGTTCCAGTATGTTTACCTATGATTAAATTTCTTTTTCCACCAACTAATTCAGGATCAAATAATTCATAAGTTCTATGATTTTCTAAAACGGCCATAACATGAATTCCAGACTCATGCGAAAATACATTTTTTCCAACAATTGATTTATTTACAGAAGTGTTTATTTTAGAATATTCTTTTACCATATGAGATAGATTAGTGAGGGATGTGGCATCATATCGATTTAGCCCATATTGTATGCAAAGAGCAATAATAACTTCTTCTAATGCAGCATTGCCTGCTCGTTCCCCAATGCCATTTATAGTTGTATGCAATTGTTTTGCACCTGCCTCAGCTGCTGCGAGTGTATTTGCAGTTGCCATTCCAAGATCATCATGACAATGTATGCAAATTGGAGTTTTAACAATTTTTTTTATTTCACTTATGAGATAATGTGTGGTAGAGGGATTTAAGATACCTATCGTATCTGCAATACTTACATATTCCACCCTTCTTTCTTCTGCCAATAAAAACGCGTGCTTAATATCTTCTAATTTTGTTCTACTTGCATCTTCTATTGCAAATCTCACTTTTAATCCATGTTCTTTTGCATAATCAATTGTATCCATTGCACAATCAAGCATTTCTTCCTTTTTTTTGTGATATTTGTATTTTAAATGTAAATCAGATAATGCAACAAA
>JAAXQB010000116.1 GCA_012329085.1 Methanosarcinales archaeon
CGACGGAAACCTTGTTACGACTTGTTTTTCCTCTAAGTGTTAAGATTTACTTAATTTTTAGTTTGCACTATCAAGAAGGTTCACCTGAGCACTCAATCGGTAAAAGCGACGGGCGGTGTGTACATTTTGCAGGGACGTAATCAGCACTAGTTGATGACTAGCGCTTACTAGGAATTCCTAGTTCAAGATCCATAATTACAAAGATCTATCCCAAGCACGGTGTTCACTAAAAAGATTACCCAAATCCTTTCGGATCAGGAAAAGCTCGTTGAAAACACCATTGTAGTACGCGTGCAGCTCAGGACATCTAAGGGCATCACAGACCTGTTATTGCCTCAAACTTCCATGTGATTACATCACATAGTCCCTCTAAGAAGTAACTAGGATTTGAGATCCCAGTACTAGTTAGCAGGTTAAGGTCTCGTTCGTTAACGGAATTAACCAGACAAATCACTCCACCAACTAAGAACGGCCATGCACCACCACTAGACCAATCAAGAAAGAACTCTCAATCTGTCAATCCTAAAATCTTCTTGCCCTGATGAGTTTCCCAGTGTTGAGTCAAATTAAGCCGCAGACTCCACTCCATGGTGGTGCAAAACCGTCAATTCCTTTAAGTTTCAGCCTTGCGACCATACTTCCCCCAGAACCCAAAAACTTTGATTTCTCCTACGGTCCCGAATGAACTTTTTGATTCATCCGAATCCGAGTCGGTATAGTTTATAGTTAAGACTAGGACGGTATCTGATCGTCTTTGATCCCCTAACTTTCGTTCTTGATTAATGAAAACATCCTTGGCAAATGCTTTCGCATTTGTTAGTCTTTGACAAATCCTAGAATTTCACCTCTGACTGTCAAGTACCAATGCCCCCGACTGTTCCTATTAATCATTACTAAAGCCTCAAACCAATAAATCGACTTCAGTCATATTCTATTATTCCATGCTAACGCATTCCGGACATACCTGCCTGGAACACTCTGTTTTTCTCAAGGTAAAATGCTTACTCATATAGCCGACCGATTAAAGCCGAACATATATTTGCAAGCGGATGACTGTCGATTCCTCGGCTACAGAGCTCGAGGACCGAACAGCCAGAACTTCAACTACGAGCTTTTTAACTGCAACAACTTTAATATATGCTATTGGAGCTGGAATTACCGCGGCTGCTGGCACCAGACTTGCCCTCCAATTGCTTTCGGTAAGGGTTGTAAATTATCCTCATTACACTTCTTAGAAATCCAAGAGTTGTTATTTCTTGTCACTGCCTCCCCGTGTCGGGATTGGGCAATTTTCGCGCCTGCTGCCTTCCGTAGATGTGGTAGCCGTTTCTCAGGCTCCCTCTCCGGAATCGAACCCTAATTCTCCGTTACCCGTGACTGCCATGGTAGTCCAATACACTACCATCCAAAGCTGATAGGGCAGAAACTTGAATGATTTATCGCAGAATTCTGCGATTCGTTCGATTATTATGATTCATCACACTCCTTGCGGAAGAGGTTTAATACTAATAATTACGACCCTTGGACCAGGTCTGATTGCATGTATTAGCTGTAATTTGTCACGGTTATCCATGTAACTTTCGATTATCAAATAAATAATAACTGATTTAATGAGCCATTCGCAGTTTCGCTGTACAATACTTATACTTACACATGCATGGCTTAATCTTTGAGACAAGCATATGACTACTGGCAGGATCAACCAGATTACTACATTTGCTCTGAACTTGGTTCAGTGCAAGGTAAAAGTTTACTACAAATAGCAAATTTATGCTGACTTTATGCGAATCTTCGTCTCCCGAAGGATCAGATATGATTCAAGTCGTATAATTTACTATCTGCATCAGCTGAGAACCTTTCTCTGACAGAGTTATGCCTGTAAAACAGGCAAGGACCTCTGGAAAAAGATACCCTCTGAGTAGGACTAAACACAAACAGACATTTACAACTGAGTATGTTAGCTCACTACGTAATAGTTTTATTGCATACTCTACCTTATAGGTACAGATACAACATTTCACCTTTTCTGGGCTCTTCGTTAGAAGTGCTCATCAAAGGATAACCTTTGAAGTCAAAAAATTAATTCTGAAATCACAGGCCATAATTTTGGCAAGAGGTAGTTGGAATTGGGCCGACAGGCAAAGACATTACGTCAATCCTTCAGTAAATCAACATCTTCAGAAAAAGTCACTGTACTCGAGTGCTTTCAGAATTACTATCTCTGTCCTTACCACTGGGTCACATCTCTACTCAGTAGTTACCCGAAGGCAAACTTGTACTCATGTGATCACCAGCACCGTTTACATTCCGTAGTTGCAACCCCGAGAGGCCGACTTGGCTTTGTATTCAGCTGTAATTCCATCGAGTTCACTCACGAAAGCTCTGCAATTTTTAGTGAGCACACGGCTTTCCAACGTTCACGCAGCCACAGAGAGACTCTGTACCACATTACTTGCGTACTGACACAATGCGACTCCTTTTCCGAGAAGTTGACTTTTATTCAAAATTCACTACTCCTCTTATATATAGACAAAAAAAAC
>JAAXQB010000153.1 GCA_012329085.1 Methanosarcinales archaeon
AATCTTCAACTCTATTGCTAGAATCTCTAATCTGAAAAAATCACCTTCCATGCCATGCACGTCTGTAACCAATAGGTTTCATGCACTTTTCGCCCCCCTTCCGGGGTACTTTTCAGCTTTCCCTCACGGTACTAGTCCACTATCGGTCTTGAGAGATATTTAGCCTCGGATGCTACTTTCACCCATATTCATTGCCCACTACCAAGGACAACTACTCGGGTATGAATAGGACTCTTCCCACTTCGCCTAAGGGGGTATCACCCTCTTTGCCAGAACTTTTCAGATCATTTCAGCTGTGTTCCAAGTTTCCATATTATCATACCAAAACACCACATCTCCCGAAGGATTCAGTTTGGGCTCTTTCCTTTTCGATCGCCTCTACTTGGGAAATCTCAATTGATTTCTTTTCCACGTGGTACTAAGATGCTTCAATTCCCACGGTTCGACTTCCAATACTAGTGTACTGGAATGTACATAAGTACAAGATTCTCATTCGGACATCTCGGGATCATAGGATGCGTGCGCCTACCCCGAGCTTATCGCAGCTTGCCACGTCCTTCATCTCTCCTCAAGCCTAGCAATCCACCTATTGGCGTCTTTACACCAGTAAATTCAGCCACATATTACACGACTATGCACGACGATCATTGCAAGTCTCCTGGCAGAGAACCTGCTACATCCTTCATACATCACTTTCGTGATGCATTGCATCGATGATTCAATGTGAAGATTAGTGCATCCGTACACTTTCCTTGTCTAAGGAGGTGATCCGACCGCAGGTTCCCCTACGGTCACCTTGTTACGACTTTTCCCTTGTCACGAACCTCAAGTTCGATAACGCCAATCAGACGTCACCTCGCTAAAAGCTCACTTCAATGAAACGACGGGCGGTGTGTGCAAGGAGCAGGGACGTATTCACCGCGCGATAATGACACGCAGTTACTAGGGATTCCATATTCGTGAGGGCGAGTTGCAGCCCTCAGTCATAACTGTGGTAACGTTTGAGGATTACCTCATCCTTTCGGATTTGAAACCCATTGTCGTTACCATTGCAGCCCGCGTGTGGCCCCAGAGTTTCGGGGCATACTGACCTGCCGTGGCCCCTTCCTTCCTCCGCATTAACTGCGGCGGTCCCGCTAATTCGCCCCACTACTCCTGAGAGTAATGGTGGCAACTAGAGGCAGGGATCTCGCTCGTTACCTGACTTAACAGGACATCTCACGGCACGAGCTGGCGACGGCCATGCACCACCTCTCAGCTTGTCTGGTAAAGTCTTCAGCTTGACCTTCATTCTGCTGTCTCTCCGGGTAAGATTTCTGGCGTTGACTCCAATTGAACCGCAGGCTTCACCCCTTGTGGTGCTCCCCCGCCAATTCCTTTAAGTTTCATACTTGCGTACGTACTTCCCAGGCGGCAAACTTAACGGCTTCCCTGCAGCACTGCATTGACCACAAGTCAATGCATCACTGAGTTTGCATAGTTTACAGCTGGGACTACCCGGGTATCTAATCCGGTTTGCTCCCCCAGCTTTCATCCCTCACCGTCGGACGTGTTCTGGTAGACCGCCTTCGCCACAGGTGGTCATCAATAGATCAAAGGATTTTACCCCTTCCTACCGAGTACCGTCTACCTCTCCCACTCCCTAGCTCTGCAGTATTCCCGGCAGCCTGTATGTTGAGCATACAGATTTAACCGAAAACTTACAGAGCCGGCTACGGATGCTTTAGGCCCAATAATCATCCTGACCACTTGAGGTGCTGGTTTTACCGCGGCGGCTGACACCAGAACTTGCCCACCCCTTATTCGTTAGTGTTTCTAGGACTAACAAAAGGTCTGTTTAGCACAAACCACTCGGATTAACCTTGTCGTGCTTTCGCACATTGCAAAGTTTTCTCGCCTGCTGCGCCCCATAGGGCCTGGGTCCGTGTCTCAGTACCCATCTCCGGGCTACTCCTCTCAGAGCCCGTACCTGTAATAGTCTTGGTGGGCCATTACCTCACCAACAAACTGATAGGCCGCAGTCCCATCCTACGGCGATAAATCATTTGGAACACAAACCATTCCAGGTATAGTGTTCTATCGGGCATTATTCTCAGTTTCCCGAGGTTATTCCCGTCCATAGGTTAGGTTGACTACGCGTTACTGAGCCGTCTGCCTTGTATTGCTACAATGACTCGCATGGCTTAGTATCAATCCGATAGCAGTCAGGTCCGGCAGGATCAACCGGATTCTGAATTATATTTTGTGTTTTGATTATTGAAGTACATTTGTACTTTAATTGGAATTGACGGATGCACATAATCTTCACATCTCAGATATTGATCACTTGATCAAATCCTCATTTTTGTATGCGTAACTGGAGGCCCATGAATCACAAAGTGGCATCTTGC
>JAAXQB010000122.1 GCA_012329085.1 Methanosarcinales archaeon
TCATGTTTATGACTTTATTCCATTAAAACAAGGATTGAAACTAATTCCTCTTTTATTATTTTAGACGATTCTTTCATGTTTATGACTTTATTCCATTAAAACAAGGATTGAAACCGAAATCCCAACACGAGAGAGAATATACGATTTCTATGTTTATGACTTTATTCCATTAAAACAAGGATTGAAACTGAAAAATCATCTCGATCTTTTATCAATGTTTTTCCGTTTATGACTTTATTCCATTAAAACAAGGATTGAAACTATTTTCCTGCCAATAGAAAGGACTTGTATATATTGTTTATGACTTTATTCCATTAAAACAAGGATTGAAACATAACACCCGAGCCTTCAGCTATAATTTCAATATTGTTTATGACTTTATTCCATTAAAACAAGGATTGAAACCATACCTCCTCTTTCGGTTGTTAAAGAACTAAAGAAGTTTATGACTTTATTCCATTAAAACAAGGATTGAAACTTATAGCATTGAATATATTAGTCTCGGCTGCATCCAGTTTATGACTTTATTCCATTAAAACAAGGATTGAAACCATAAGCACGGAAATAAGGGCGTCCTTTCCATGAGGGTTTATGACTTTATTCCATTAAAACAAGGATTGAAACTATATATTACATTTGTATATGATTTCATTTTTTAAAAAAGTTTATGACTTTATTCCATTAAAACAAGGATTGAAACATTTTATTGTCGGGCTGAACGACGGCAATGGAAGTATCGTTTATGACTTTATTCCATTAAAACAAGGATTGAAACAATATTAATGCAAATCGTGAGACCGCACACGATGAAGTTTATGACTTTATTCCATTAAAATAAGGATTGAAACCTATACTTAGGACAATTGTCGCAAAATGATTTATATAATTTGTGATTGCAATCTATCATAAACTGATTGATAGAATTTTTATTTTTTATGTGCTTTTTGAGATATATACCATTTATGATTACATGATAAGTAGATATATATAATGATTACTTATTAATTATTTGCAATTGAGTTATTTCAATTGTGATTATTAAAAATTTAAATCTGCACATTTTATAATATAAATTGGAATTGATTTAAATTACGATAATATTTATATAAAAAAATATAAAAAAATAAAAATGAGATAATATTATGGATGCAGTGATTGAATTTTTTATTGAAGATTTTATTGGAATAATAATAATAATATCCAATATCATCAGTTTTAGTATAGGACGCTTTAAAAGTAAAAATATTGATGTGAGTATGAATATTGATATTGATGAAACGGAAGAAGAAAAACAGAAGCATGCAAAAAAAGGAATAATAATAATAATATCACAATACAAAAAAACAAAATTAATGAAAGAAGAAGATATAAAAAATGCATTAAATCAAAAAAAGTATGAAATGTTTGATTTGGAAAATAGCAATCTTGGACATAATATAAAGTCTATATTAACACATTCTACAAAATTAAAACATTGTTGGATTGTTGGGAGTTATGTAAAAGATTCAAAATCAATCACCTCAAGTTCTATTAATTTTATAGAAATACTTATTGAATATTTAAAACAAGAAAAAAACTTGCAATGCACATTTCATTACGGTAAACAATATGCCATTCCTATAAGTAATGATGCTTTAATTTGCAAGAAATCGTATAAGCTAACCAATGATATTTTTATAGAGGCAAAAGAAGATTATAATTTAATACCAAAAGATATTATTGTTGATGTGACTGGTGGAACAAAAAGTATGAACTTAGGACTCATTTTGGCATCATTACATAAAGATAAAGATTTACAAATAATTGGCAGTGACTATGATTTGAATGGGGATGTTATAAGAGATAAGTCTCGTTCAATTAGAATTCATTTCAGTCCGAAAATAAAAAAATGAATGTAAAAAAAATTGAATTTAAAATATTTTTACACAGACATCGTCAAACTTTTCGAGTTTAATTTATACATTCAAAAAGCCGACAGTGATAATAAAATCATATTTATAGAATGCGATCATATGTGGCTTTATCTCAAGGTTGCTTATGCCCTTCATGGAAAAGCTATAAAGCTAACCTATCGGTCACCGGTAACTATCTACCATATGCCCATAACCAACCGCAGTTTTTGCACCAATCCCATAATCCAATAATGCATTTTTTAAGTATTTTTCCACAATACTTAAAATATTACTATTTTGTTCTTTAAATTTATCATTATCAAGTATAATATTATCTTTATTTTTTATACCTATCATAAATCTAAAAGTTGTATCTTTAACTGTTAAGAAAAAAATAGGATTTGGATTTTGATAATCTGTAGGAAATTCAGTTTTTCCATAATAATCAGGATAAAGAACATTCATTACATCAGGTTCTATTTTTGGAATTTCCATAGGAAAAACATCAAAAAATATTATTTTTCCTTGCATACTTTCATTATAAAAACTATCTTTTGGACATCCAAAAATATTACAAAATAATTGATTTTCAAGTGCTCGTTTTTCTGCATTTTTCAAATCGATTTGATTATTTTCGTCTTGTGCAAACTTTTCACCAATAATATAATTTCGCACCACTCCTTTTATAGCACTTCCAGGAATATACGGAATTCCATATATATGGTGCAAAGTCATTGAAACTTCATACACAGATTCATTTCCTAAACCTATTACCATTCGCCAATCTGGTTTAAGGATAAATTCTGAAAACTCTAAATTTAATTTTTTTACAACATCATTATAATAATTATCGGAAATGTTTGTAATAAAAGAATTTGAAAAATTTGTTTTAATCTGATAGATTATTTTATTTCTATCTGTTTTAAAAAATTTAAATTTATCACCTTCAAATCGTGCCAACTTATTAAATTTTAAATTAAAATTATCAACATCTTTAAAATTGTTAAGCACTTCTATTGTGTCTTTTGGAATTTTTGTTTTGGATATATCAAAACTATCTGTGTGATTTTCTTCTGATTTTTTAGATGTTGTTTGAATTATTTTTAAATTTTTTGCATAATTTTTATTATTTTTATATACAATATCAAATTCAACTTTATCATTTTTAGAAGGTGGATTCCCTCTAAAACTACTTTTATCAAAACAAACATCTCCCATTCCTTCCCTCTTGATATATCCACTTCCAGTCTTTGAATTATAATTTTTAATTTTTCCTTTTTCACGCATTTAATCTTCTTCCTTTAATCCTTCTGAAAATCTTCTGAGCCAATTAAAAAATGCAAGCACTTCAATAGTTAAAGCATGATATTCTTGAGAATTGAGTTGGACAACCCCATCTAATAGACTTTTTAAATCTGATACGGTTTTAAGTCCATAGTTTTTGTATTTTTCATCCATTTTTAACCATGTAACAATACTATCACCAACTTCCCTATACACTCCTTTCTCTTTATCTTTTTTAGAAAATAAAAAAGCAAGTGATGCCCCCAATCCATTCGTTTTTACTAACATTGGAAAACTTTTAACATGAGAACTATATATATTTTTTAGATCTTTAGAAATTTTATTTGCACAATCATAAGCACATTTTGCCCTACCTTGCCCTATACCTTTAATTACACTTTTATTATTGCTCATTTTTTATCGCTCCATGTCTCTACTTTTGCAATACCTTTTCCAATTGTTGCATTTCCTCCAATCTGAATAACATCAGGAACATTTTTTTCAAAAAAGTCCATTAATATTTCTTCCTCACTTTGAGAATTAGTTTTTGCAAATCTGCCTTTTTCTTTATTAAATATCGGTGTAGTCAAAACAAGTGAATACATAACTGTTTCAGCAGGCAAATATTCCTCTGTAAATAAAGCACCTGGTTCAACAGTGCCAGTTTCAGGTTTTATTTTTATTCGTGTAATTACCTCTGTGGAATGATTTACAAAATCCCTAAAATCATTATTTGAAAGAATAACCAATTTATTATTAATTTCAGATATATCTATGACATTGCTTATAAATTCGGCAATTTTTTTTATGTTTTTCTCATGAATCTCAAATGCATATTCTTCTAATATAATATTTTCATTTATCTCTAAGTATTCTTTATTTGCAATTATACATTTATTTTTATTATCTTTGGAATTCAATAAATCATCTAATGGAATTTCATCAAAGAACAATGAATCTTTTGAAATGCCATTAGTATTTTTGCATAACTCCAAATCTGCTTTAAATCTTTCTAATACCATTGGACAGGTAATCCATGCAAATACACCTTTCATTGATTTTATAGGAAATAATAAAATCCGTGCATCTGTAAAACCTAATGCACCTGCATGCCCATCTCCTTGTTCAGAACCAAAACTAAGAGAAATTGTATTATCTTTATTAGAACTATTTGCTATTTCTCCATTTTTCATTTTATTTTCAAATATATCTCTTAAGCACCCTTTCACCCCAGATGCTTCTATTTTAGGAAAGCTTGTATGTCGTTCTCTTTGTATTGGCATATCTACTATTCCTAATTCAGTTTCACTACCTGCATGAAGTGGTGTTTTTACAATTATAAAAAACGGTTTTGCTATTTTATACATATTTTGTAACTCCTTTTATTTTATCAAATATTTCATTTAATTTATTTTCATCACTTAATATTTTTCTATCTATTAATTTTATATTCATTAAATTAGCACGATTTTGATAAGAATCTTTTATTTGATTATTATTATCTCTTAAATCACTATCCAATGTAAATAAATACCCATTTACTATTAAACCAAAATCATTTTTTAATGCATATAGTTTATATAGAGTGTCATTCATCAGATTTTTATTATTATCTTTTAATGATGTTTTACATTCGATGATATATAATGTATTTTTATGCACAAACACGACATCAAATTCATTTTGAGTTTCTTTTTGTGAAATGTGAATATTTAATCCTATTTTATTATCTTCTAATTGAATATGTTTTTGTATAAGAGTATATACATATTCTTCGAACCAGCCACCCGTTAGATATTCAATTTCTTTTTTATTAAGAATTGATTCTTTTTCAGTGATAAAATTTATTTCTTTTAAAAAACCCATCATTTCTTCATCTAATTGAATTTTCTTTTTATTCCTCTCCCTTCTTAATTCTTTAATTCTCATCTCAATTTTATTTTCCATAAATTTTTTAAAAAAAGATTCTGTATATGCTACGGCTTTTAATATTTTATTCTCACGAATTATCTTAAAACCATAAGAAGTTAAATATTCTTCTATTGAGATTCTAAAATTTAAATCATATACTCCATTTTGTAGAGATGGAAAAATTTGTTTATATGTATTTTTACCAATTGGTAAATAA
>JAAXQB010000020.1 GCA_012329085.1 Methanosarcinales archaeon
GTCAATGGATGATTTTGTAGGTGTTGCTGAGATAATTAGAGATAAAGTGAAAGAATTTATAGAAAAGTTAGAAAATGTATAAAAAATTGTTAGAATTTAACAATTCTAACATATAGGAGTTTTTTTTTGCAAAATTATAGAGAAAAAAGATAAAATGGATTATGAGAAAACGCTCATTTGTTCCGAATGAGCTATTGGAAATTTTTCGAACTCATTCTGAAGGAATGTGTGTTAAGTATATAATAAACGCTTGTTTTCTTTGATAACGAGCTTTATAAATAATATATAACGCCCATTCTCCTTCGGAAACACATTCTCCATGGGAGAATGTGTGTTTAATGTGCTAATAAAAAAATAATTGATATTACTTTGAAGTTGCGTGATTGTAAGGGAAAATACATCAATTTGTCAATTGCCCATACGAAAAATTTTCAATGACTTATTTAGAATTGACAAGTATTAGAATTTATATTCTTCACTCTTGGCAAAAATAGTAAAATAAATTTATAAATTTTGTAAGTTTTAATTAAATTATTCTTGCTAAAATCTAATATACGCCCATTTGTTCCAAATAGGCTATCAAAAATCAAAGATTTTTTCAAACACTCATTCATTCTGAATGAGCTATCGAAAATCAAAGATTTTCTCATACGCTTGTTCATTCTGAACAAGCTATTGAAATATTTGTATATTGAATTAAATCAATACCTGCTATAATTAAAATAATAAACTATTTTATATAACAAAAATATAAAGAATGAATCAATTAAGTTCTTACAAAAATAATTAATAAACAATTTATAAATCTATTTATAAATGCATTTAAAGATAATTGATATAGAATGAATACTGAATTATGGTGTAAAATTTTATAATAAAAAGCACATTTTAATAACAATTAAATAACGATTATTCATTCTAAATGGGCAAACGCTCATTTGTTCCGAACGAGCAAACGCTCATTTGTTCCAAATGAGCTATCAAAGATTTTTTCGAACTCATTCTGAAAGAATGAGTGTTTATCCACATTCCTTCTGAATGAGCTATCGAAAACCTTCGGTTTTCTCCAACGCACATTCTCTTCGAGAATGAGCTATTAAAAATTTAAAAAAAATATATGACAAACTCAAAAAATAAAATTCTTACAAAACGAAAATTAAAGATTTTCTCTATGCACACACAGAGTTTGTGCATTTCAAAAGAATATAATTTCAATGATATTGAATTAAAATGGAAAAACACATGGGATAAATCCATGTATTATTTTGATAAAAATGATGAAAAAAAACCACAATACATAATTGACACACCTCCACCATATCCAACAGGAAATTTTCATATTGGAAACTCACTTAATTGGTGCTATATCGATTTTATAGCAAGATACAAGAGAATGCAAGGATTTAATGTTATGTTCCCACAAGGATGGGATTGTCATGGACTTCCAACTGAGGTAAAAGTAGAAGAAATTCACAATATAACCAAAAATCAAATACCAAAAGCAGAATTTCGTAAATTGTGTGAGGAACTCACAATTGGAAATATAGATAAGATGAAACAAACAATGATGGATCTTGGATTTTCAATTGATTGGAGTAATGAGTATGTCACAATGAAACCAGGGTATTTTGTAAAAACTCAAAAATCCTTTGTTAGAATGTTTGAAGATGGTAAATTATATCAAGCCGAACATCCTGTAAATTGGTGCCCACGATGTGAAACTGCAATTGCATTTGCAGAAATTGAATATGAATCACGAAAATCACATTTAAATTTTATATATTTTAATACAGAATATGGTAACGAAAAATTAGAAATTGCAACTACACGACCTGAACTTCTTTCCGCATGCGTTGCCATTGCAATCAATCCAAAAGATGAACGATATAAAAATCACATAGGAAAAACTGCAAGAGTTCCAATATTCAATCATGCCGTAGTGATTATTGGAGATGATGCTGTTGATCGATCATTTGGAACAGGCGTTGTTATGATTTGTACTTTTGGAGATAAACAAGATGTCAGATGGTGGAAAGAACATAATCTTCCACTTAGAAAAGCAATAGATAACAAGGGAATTATGAAAGATATTGCTGGAAAATATAAAGGAATGGCATCATTGGAGTGTAAAAAAGCAATCATATTAGACCTTGAATCTTGTGGGCATTTGATAAAGCGAGAATCAATTGACCAAAATGTTGGAGTTTGTTGGAGATGTAAAACACCAATTGAAATTCTTTCCGAAAGACAATGGTTTGTAAAGATTGATAAAAAAAGTATTTTAAAAGCTACAAATGATATTGAATGGACTCCCGATTATATGAAAACTCGTCTTGAAAATTGGGCAGAGACTATGGAATGGGATTGGTGTATTTCACGGCAAAGAATATTTGCAACTCCTATACCTATTTGGTATTGTAAAAAATGTGATAAAGCTATTGTTGCAAAAGAAGAGTGGTTACCTTTAAATCCAATGGAGGATAAGCCATTGGATGCATGTGCTTGTGGAAGTATTGATTTTGAACCAGAAGAAGATGTATTGGATACATGGATGGATTCATCAATTACAGCACTCCATGTGGCAGGGTGGCCTGAAACCGTAGAGAGAATTCCAACACAACTTAGACCACAAGGGCACGATATTATTCGAACTTGGGCATTTTATACAATACTTCGTTCAATTGCATTAACCGATAAAAAGCCATGGGAGGCTATTGTGATTAATGGTATGGTATTGGGTGAAGATGGAAATAAGATGAGCAAATCACTAGGAAATACGATTAAGCCAGAAGAAGTGATTGTAAAGTATGGTGCAGATTCATTTAGGCAATGGGCGGCGATAGGAGGTTCAATAGGTTCGGATATTGCATTTAATTGGAAAGATGTAATCTCTTCTTCACGATTTTTACAAAAAATGTGGAGTATCTATCGGTTTAGTATGTCGCATCTTTCTGAAGCTACAGAAATTAAAATTGAATTTGAAAATCTTAAATTAATTGATAAATGGATTCTCATTAAATTGAATGATTTTATTAAATCAATAACTGAAGATATGAATGCACATCAATTTGATAAAGCGTTTAAATCTATTCGTGTTTTTGCATGGGATGTTGTTGCGGATAATTATCTTGAAATTGTAAAATCAAGGCTTTATGGAACTGATGAAAATGCTAAAAAATCTGCACAATATGCGCTTTTTAGTGTAATTGATACACTTATTTTAACACTTGCGCCATTTACGCCGTTTTTTTCAGAAGAAATGCATTCGCAAATGTATGGATGCGAAAGTGTTCATAAAAGAACATGGCCTGTTGTCAATGATGCTTTTTTTGATGATGCCATTCTTAAAGAAGGGGAACTTATAAAAGAAATAATAAGTGCAGTAAGGAGGTACAAATCTGAACAAGGAAATGCACTTAATGCACCAATCGAAAGAATTGAAATATATGGAGAATTGAGTGATGTTGTTGATATTAAAGGTGCAACTAATTCAAATGTGGTAAAGGTTATTTCAGATGCACCAGATTTTGAATATATTCCAGTTCGTGTGAAGCCTGATATGAGTGTAATAGGTCCTAAATATAGAGGAGATGCTGGAAAAATTGTTAACGCATTATCTAAATTATCACCCATTGAAATTTCAAATGAAGTTGAAAGAATTGGAGAAATTAAGTTAGATATAGATAGTAAAGAAATTATTATTTCAGGAAAGATTTTAACTATTGAAAAAGAAATGTCGTTAGCTGGTAGAAAAGTTGATGTTTTAAATGTTCTGAATGCAATTGTTGTAGTATTTAATCATTGAAAATATACATTAGTATATTTAGCAATGAATTGTCAATTGGTATTATTCCTAAGAAGTTTTTATAATAGTATAATAATTTGTAAATATATATTACTCAAAAAGAAATATGTATTAGAAAATCTCTGATTTTCATATTGTGTACTAAAAAGAATTTTTAATAGCTTGTTCAGGATGAATAAGCGTTTGCTTGTTCAGGATGAATAAGCGTTTGCTCATCAACGCACATTCTCTTTTAGAAGCTCATTCTCTACGAGAATGAGCGTTAATGTGCTCTCAAGGAGAATGAGTGTTATCTTGTATTTTAGATTAAAAAATTTGGAATGCACGATAACTTTTTAATTTATCATATTTTAACAAAAATCAATTTTTTACACCATCATTTATATATTTTTTCATTGTATATAACTTATAAAGTTATATGCTAAACACGCATATCATTCTGAACGAGTTTAAAAAATTTTCAATTTTTTGTGAAATTTTTTATTTAACAAATATTAAATATATTATGTTTTAACTCACTTTCTATTTTAATTATTTATATGCAATTTTTAAAATTATTATTATTATTATTATCAATATCATCTTTAACTTCGAATTGTTGTAAAGAACATACTTAATTCAAGAGCAATATTTAAATCTTTTACTTTTTTTTAAAATTTTAATAATCATATCACTTTCATCCATTTTAAGATAGTAAGCTTTGCTATATTTAAATGACGGGTTAATTGGAATGAACTTAAATTTAAGTTTTACAATTTTTAAAAGATACTCTATCTTATAGTGGATATAAAATAAAAAAAATGCAATAAACACACGCTCAACAATTAATAAAAAACATCAAATGAATACATTTATTTATGTTAATGGGGCAAATATTGAAAAAAGATGGTTTGATGTAGAACTGGTAATAATTGTTTTAACTCTAAAACTTACCACAGCAGTTTTAGTTAGTCTTAGTCTATTAAGATTGGAATTTTTTAAAAAAGGAAAAAAGAATGCATTAATATTTAATCTTTAAAATTCTACCAATATCTAAATTTTAATTTTTATTTTATGCATAATAATCCATGTGATATAATTATCCTATGCGATTAATATTTTGTCTGTCACATTATTTATTTAATACGGAATTTATAGGATTATTTTTTTATTTATGGCATAAATATCATCAAATTGTCAATATTTCAATATCATTTTTAATAGCTCGTTTGGAAAGCATATTCGGAAAGCACATTCGGAACGAATGGGCGTATGAGAAAATCTTTGATTTTCGAACGAATAGGCGTTGAGAAAATCTTTGATAGCTCATTTGGAACAAATGAGCGTTATTCGAACGAATAATCTTTATTTGAACAAACAATCGCTAGTATATAGTTTGTAAATACATATTTCTCAAAGAGAAATATGTTCTAGAAAATTTCTGATTTTTGCATTATATGCTGAAAGAAATTTCCAATAACTTGCTTAAAAACGATATGATCATCATCTCGTTTTTTATTATTGTATTTGCTACTATAAAATTTTTTTTGTAGAATAATATACATATTATGATTAGTGCATTGAATATTTTCAATGATAATGGTTTTACAATAAAAATACATCGATTCAATTTCTAAATTTATAAAAATAGTGAAAACCGGATCATATATTTAAAATCCAAAAGATTTAATTTGTGCGGCATGTGTATTCAATACGCATCGAACAAAAAATAGTTTAATTTATTCAATTTACAAATCGATGTTACAATTTTACATATAATTTTAAAAATAAATTACATCTTTTAATAATTATTATAATAAATTGATTGTAAAATTTATATATGAGGATTGTATAAATTAAATATATAGTTAAATTTCATCAATACATAACGATGAAGGATAAAATAAATTTAATATATAAAATATTGCATATCAGAAGCATTTTAAAAAATTTGTATATGGTATGAAAATTTTTAAACAGATTTTAAATAAATATATATGAATATAAAGGTTAAGCATATATATGATTGTGATGGTATAAAATTATACGAAGTGCAATTTATTAAATATTATAATATAAATTTTTATTAAATAAATTAATTGGTACTCATATAAATAAGAGGTGGTTTTTATTATTATTATTATTGATTTTAATAAGAGAAACACACACAAAGAAAATAAATTAAATAGGAAATATAATTATGAAAATAAATCAAAAACTATTAGTTCAAATATTAGTGGCA
>JAAXQB010000289.1 GCA_012329085.1 Methanosarcinales archaeon
GAAATTCCGAAATCCCATCTTTTTCTTCTTTTTCACATTCATAAATGGCATCTATAATATCTTTTTTAATGACATTAAGTTCATGTTCAAATCCATATGTTTCTTTTTTCTCCAATGGAATAAATACCTTGTAGCCATTTATGGAAGTTAATTCTTCAGATTCTATTTTTATAATCTTTGTATGCTTTAATTGATTTAATTGTTCATCAGATAATTTTTCTTTACTAAAATAACTAAATAAACTTACAAACCATTCATCATTTTGCTTTTTGATCCATTCTGTATTTTCTAAACACTTAATTAAATCTTTAATTAAAAAATATTCAACTCCCAATTTAATAAGAATTGGTTTTTTTGCTTTTACTCTCTCGGAGATATACTCTTTTTCAAAAAATTTTTGCAAATCTTCATTTGTCACAATTTTCTTTATTTCTTCATTACCCACCAGAATCTTGGATGGTTTTTTCCATCTATCCTCACTCGTTAAAATACATTCTTCTTCTTTAAGCTTTTCAAATATTTGTTCCACTATTGGTAAAAAAAATTCATCTTTAACTTCATCAAATGATAAATAATCGTAAAAATTATATTTTAATTTTTCATCTTTTTTAAATTCAATAATAGCATCCAAAAATACTTCAATAATAGAATCCCTAATCCACACATTCCATTTATTATCTTTAAGAATATCTTCACGACTTATTGACAAAATGAAATCAGCGTGTATAAGAAATTTAAATCCATACTTTTTAATTGGAAGAAATGCAAAAATAAATTGATCATTAGAAGTATTAGAAGTATAATCGTCTTTTAGAGTGAATGCCAAAACAATCTCTGTTTCATTAACATCTTTTCGTCTTTCGCCACCTATATTTTGCGGAGCATTAAATGATTTTTTAATTACTTTCCAATAATTTTTTTCATCATCATCAAAAATTTCAACAATCCCCTCTCTCTTGTTTAAACCCAATCTTCTAATTTTATTCTTATTCTTATCTTCAATTTCAATCACTTTTAATTTTTTAAGAAATAATAAAAGTAAAGGTTGAATTTTTTCAATGTATTTACTAATTTTTTCGTTTGTCTCAGGTTTAAGATACAAAATAAAATTTGTTTGTTTTAGATCGATAAAGTCTGGAGATTTTTCAATCCATTCTGGAATTATCATAGTGGTATTTTCAAATTTTTTCCATAATGTATTATCCTTATGATGCCAAAACTGGAATTGAAAACCGTTTGAATAAATCTGCACTTTATTAGCAACCATAAAAACAGATTTAAAACCTATACCTTTCTCACCAATATAACCCTTTTTTATTTTTGACGATCCACCTATATTACATAATGCCTTAACATTTTCCTCATAAAATCCTTTTTCATTGTTTTGAATTATTAAGCTATCAAAATTTATAATAAATTTAATGGTGGGCTTAGATTTTTCATATTCATTATCTTCCGCATTTTGAATCAATTCAAAAATAAAATGATCATTTTTTGTTTGAATTTCCTTAGCAATTTTAGAAAAATTGTTTAAAGTTTTATCAGATTCTTCATTTCTCTTTTTTTGAATTTCTGGTAAATTTGTAGTATCAACTCCTATTCCAAATTTTATTTTTCTAATTTCATCAATTATTTGCTTTGGTTTTGATGTATTTATTTCACTCATATTAATCTATTTATATTGCTCATATAATTGTATTGCCAAAAATAATTTAGTAAAATTTTCTAATTTCATTTTATCCAAATACATATATTTTACATCCATTCTATATAAAAAAATCTATTTTTATTCATTATCACAATCTACCAATAAAATTTTACTATATATTTTTTTCATTATATTTAAACATTATGTTCAATTTCAATGATAAAATCATACAATCAATTTTAAACTATTTTTTTACCTATACATAAAATCATGAAATTAATTTGTAATTTATAATGATTTTAGTGTGTCACACTAATTAAATAAATCTTATTTTAGATTTATTTTTTTAGACACATATTTAAATATTTGCTTGCCTGAAAAATAAATATTTTCTTGAATGTATTCCAAGATGAATGTACTTTCCAAATAAATTTTCAAAATATATGCTACATATATCAATTACCTATCATTTTACAATGTGTATAAAGTCCACCTAATGTTCCTCCCATTATGCCAACAATATGTGCCACTGTTACCAATGCAATATAAAATAATGTGAAATTTAAATAAATTAAAGAATGCACCATTTGTAATATTTGTGGGAGGATGCCAGATATGAAAAATATACAGATGCACACTGTTATTAATAGTGTAAAATATTGAAATTTGGGTGCTATATTTTTACCACTTATTTTTTCTATAAGGTTCAAATGAATAATATTAACAATAGACAAATATCCAGCCATTAATCCCATTACAAAACTTAATACATGCATAATTGCAATTAGATAGATGCATAAAAAAATGAGTCAAATAAAAAAACCCAAAATGCATTGGGTGGCATTTGTTGTAGTAAATCAGAATTAAGAGAAGTGAATATTACTACACCATATACTATAATCATGATAAATAAATATATCATTTTAAAATTGTTGATAATATAATTTTTCATTTTAATTAGTTTTTAATTATAAGTGTATATTTCTGTAAGAATAAATGTAAAATATTTTTCTTTCAATTATTCTATTTTTAACATTTCCACCACACAATTTTAAATCAACATATCACAAAATCCCCTTCCCTGCATCCTCTCCAGACTTAGAATTATAAATCTCTTCAACATGAATAAGCACAGCAGCCCTCGCAGGAAGACTTGAATTTTTAGCATGCACCCATTGCACCATATCTTCATATACCTCACCAGAAGTCACAATCTCCACCTTACCCTTTACCTGATATGCCTCCCTTGTAGTAATATCATACACCGCAAGCGATGCAATAGGATTGTTTTCTAAATTTATCTTAGTTTTATTAAAAAAATTATCCACAATCAATATTGTTTCATTATCTAATATTTTAA
>JAAXQB010000232.1 GCA_012329085.1 Methanosarcinales archaeon
CTTTCTCAAAATGAAGATATAAATTTTTCTAAAGAAAGTTATGGGAGGGGTTGTTTTTTAAAAAAAGAAATGATTGATAACTTAGTAAAGGATAATAAAAGAGTTTTTTATAAATAACAAAAAACTCTTTTTTAATTATTAATAAATCCTTAAGATTAAAAGTTGTTAGAGTAATAAAATATAAATCTTTTGAGAAAATGTTAATTTTTGAAGAGATAAAAAATGTTATTCCAGATAAAAAAAGTTTAAAAGATATTGTAAATGTATATCGTAAATTTTATTAAATAGAAGACGAAAAGTAATAAAAGATTTTTATTACTGAAAGTTAAAACTATAAAATCAAAAATTGTATTTTTTGAGAAGTTTTATTTAAAACAGAATCATAAACAACAACAACCAAATCAACCAAACCTTTTTTTGTGTTTATTTTTTCAGGAATAAAAGAAAAATCAAAAGGATAAGACCTTGATGATCCAATAAATAAATCATTTATATAAAAATCAACTTTATTTATTGGAAATTTCCCATCAGTTTTAATTTTAACTAAAATTCGTTCATTTTTGTTAAATATTGAACCAAAAATAGGTTCAACAATAGAAACACTGGGAAAAAATTCAGGCTTATGAACATCGTCATAGATTGTTGGTTTTTCAGTTGCTTCATTTTGATCAAACCCTTGTTCTATTACCCATTTTGAAACAGGGTATTCCCAAAGATTATATTGAGGATCGTCTTCAGGTGATTCAGGAATTTTTCCATTAGGATTATTTTTATAAACCCAATGTAAAATATTATGAATATTTGTAACAATTCGCTCCTCCGTTAATTCTTTTGGTGTATGTATTGTTGCTAAATTTCCAGAAATTGTGTCAATGTAGTATGTTTTACCACCCTTCCATATGCCACGCAATACTGGTTTAATATTTTCCTTATCTTGATAAGCAGGTTTTTCAAAGGATTTTTTAGGTACTAAAGCAAGAGCTTCTTTCATAAACTTATTCCACATTGGAGCAACAATAAATCCAGCAACTTTTTTATCCATAGATGAATTATCATTATTGCCAACCCATGCACCAACAGCTAAGTTTGGTGTATATCCGATTATCCAAGCGTCTTTATAGTCATTAGTTGTTCCAGTTTTAACAGCAACATCTCTTTCTTTAAAATAAAGAAGAGATTGTGCTCCAAATGCGGGAGTTCTTGCCTTGTTATCAGATAAAATATCAGAAATTTGTAGTGCTACATTTTTTTCAACAACCCTTATTTCGTTTTTTTGGAAATATTCCAACACATTGCCGTTTCTATCTTCAATTCTTTTAATTGCTGAATATGGATTTCTTAATCCTTTGTTTGCAAAAACGGAATACGCGCTTGTCATCTCAAGCAGAGACACTTCACCACCACCAAGAACAAGAGTTAAGCCGTATTGGTTTTTATTACCAAGGCTTGTAATACCTAGTCGTTGCGCCATTAAGAGCGAGTCATTAATACCAGTAAGATACAGGGCTTTAATTGCGGGTATGTTTATAGACTGAGCCAAGGCATCACGAAATGTTGTTGGTCCGCGAAATATATTATCGTAATTTCCAGGAGTATAGCAATCATCAGGGTTAATTTCACTTGAAATAGGTACACCAAAAACATCACACATTGTATGAAACTGTGTCTCTACATCAAATACAGTCGTTTCTGGTGTATATCCTTCTGAAAAAGCAGAAGCATATACAAACGGCTTAAAGGCAGAACCAGGTTGTCTTTTGCCGAGAGTTACATTGAAATTGCCTTCATTTTCAATGTTAAAATAATCACGAGAGCCAACCATAGCAAGAATGTGTCCGTTTTGGGGATTAATAACCACCATTCCAGCATTGTTTGCATTAAATTTTTCTTCATTTATTTTTCCATAATAAACAA
Source organism: Methanosarcinales archaeon (assembly GCA_012329085.1). Next base: position 1,915 of record JAAXQB010000232.1, read on the forward strand.
CAGCACCCTCTGCTATTTGTTGCATTTCATAATCAATCGTTGTTATAACCCTAAAACCATTATTTCTAATAGTGTCTTTGCCATATTTTTGTTCAAGAGTTTCTTTTACCCACATAACAAAATGAGGAGCTTCAATACCAAAAACTTCTTGTGGTAAAAATACAACAACTTCTTTTTGTGCGTTAATCTGTTCTTCTTTTGTTATAAAACCAAGATGGTACATACGCTCCAACACTAGATTTTTTCTGTATTTAAGTGAGTCTAAATTATTTCCATAAGGAGAATAAAATGTTGGTGCTTTTGGAAGAGAAGCTAAAAATGCAGATTCCGACAAACTAAGATTTTTTGCAGATTTTCCAAAAAAAGCACGACTTGCTTCTTCAACTCCATAAATATTTCCACCATAAGGAATTTCGTTTAAATAAAGAGTAAGAATTTCTTCTTTGCTTAACATTCGTTCAAGTTTTAATGAAAAAACCCACTCCTTAAGCTTTCTAGAGATAGTTTTTTCTGGTGTTAATACCACATTTTTTACGACTTGTTGTGTTATTGTGGATCCACCTTGTTCGAATCTTCCAGCAAAAATGTTTACAATAAATGCCCTTAAAAATGATACTGGTTGTATGCCGTGATGGTTGTAAAAACCACCATCTTCTATTGCAATAGTTGCTTTTTTTATATAACTAGATATATTGTCTGGTGAAACAACTGTGCGTTTAATATTTTCATGAACATCATAAAGAACTATTTCACCAGTTCTATCATAAATTCTTGTTGACTCAGCAATTTTTCTGTCTTTAAAAGTATCCAGACTAGGTAAGTCTATTGTTGAAAACCATAAAAAAAATAAACCCATTGTAAAAAACACAAAAGAGAAAAAAATAACAACAACAATTTTAATTATATGAATTAATTTAGATTTTTTTTTATTTTTTTTACGCATACATATTACACTAAAACACATTTTAAATAGAAACTATATTTTAAAATAATACCACAAAATGGAATGTTTGTTTTGCTTAAAAAATTAACTAATCTTATTTTTATGAAATAGAGATAATTTTAAGGCAGATACATTTTTAAAAACAAGGCAATAAAAAGATTAATTAAAAGCAATAAGTGAATCGTAATAAAAATACCCAAAATAAATGAAGTTATTGTGTGAGGTAATTATTAATAGTTATGTTTTGAAATAGCAAGGTGTGTGAGCCCAGCAGCTATTGCATCAACCTCATCATCATATTTAATTGTGTGTGGAATATGAATTAACCTATTTATCATTGCAAGAACCTCTTTTTTTGTTGCACGCCCATTTCCAGATACAGCCACCTTGATAGCAGAAGGGGAATATTCACCCACTGTAAGCCCAAGTTTACACGCCTCATACAATACAACACCTCTTGCTTCAGATACATGCATTGCGGTTTTTTGGTTTGTGCTAAAAATTAATGTCTCTATAGAAATGTCGGTGGTTTTGTATTTGTTTATAACACGCACCACTTCTGCACCTATGAGCACAAGTCTTTTATGAAAAGGAAGCTTTGCGCAAGTTTTAAAACACTCCGAAAACAACAACTTGTCTTTTTGATTAAAATCTCTTTCAATAACAGCAAAACCAACTCTTTCAAAACCAGGATCTATTCCAAGTACTCTTATCATATTTTTACATTTACAAAAACATCTTGTACATCATCATTTTCCTCAAGTTCATCTATTATTTTTTCTAACATAATGGTATCTTTTTTCGCAAGAGAAATTGTTGTTTTTGGAAGCCATTCCAATTCTTTTTTATCAAAATTCCAAACAACAGAGCCTTGCCCAGCAAGAGTTGCTCCGTTTTTTGTTAAAATATGTTTAATTTCTTGAGAAGTTCTATTATTATTATCAGTTAATCCATTAATAACCAATGCCGAGCCACCTGGTCCATATGCCTCATATACAACCGTAGACATTTGCAAAATATCCTTACCAACACCTCTTTTTATTGCGCGGTCTATATTGTCATTAGGCATATTTACAGACTTGGCTTTTTCAATAATCGCACGGAGCGTTGGTGAATTAATATCACCACATACTTTTTTTGATTCTAAAGAGAGTAATCGTGCTATTTTACTAAAAATTTTACTTCTTTTTGCATCAGTAATAGCTTTCTTGTGTTTTATTTTTGACCATTTATTATGTCCTGACATATTTTAATTTTATTAGAATTATATACTTGTTGTATTTTCATTGTTTTTTATAGAAGACCATTTGGTGTGTGTTTGCGTAAATTTCTATAAATTACTCGCATATTTTAATCTATAGAAGCCTTAATTTTATAATAATTTTTCTTGCCTATCTTTTGGAATTTCGTGTCCAAGATGTTCATAAGCACGAACCGTTGCAACTCTTCCTCTAGGAGTTCTCTCCATAAAACCTAATTGTATTAAATATGGTTCATAAACTTCCTCAATAGTTAGCGACTCTTCGGATAAAGATACAGCTATTGTTGAAAGACCTACTGGGCCACCATTAAAATTATTTATAATTATTTCAAGTATTTTCCGATCAATTGAACCAAGCCCCATTTCGTCAATTTCAAGAAGAAGTAGGGTTTTATTTATTACACTTTTTGTAAGTGAGGTTTTTGTTATTTGAGCAAAATCACGACAACGCTTGAGAAGGTAATTTGCTGTGCGTGGAGTAAATCGACTTCGTTTAGCAATTTCTCGAGCAGCCTCTTTCTCAATTTCTATATTAAGAATTTTTGCAGACCTTAAAACTATTTCAACGATTTCTTCTTCCGAGTAAAATTCAAGCCTAAATATTCCGCCAGAAAAACGGGAACGAAGAGGAGAGGAAAGTAGAGCTATTCTTGTTGTCGCTGCTATTAGTGTAAATGGAGATAATTCAAGTTGTACAGTGCGAGCCGAAGGACCTTTTCCAATCATAATATCAAGAGTTCCAGATTCCATTGCTGGATACAAAACCTCTTCAATAAATTTATTTAATCTGTGTATCTCGTCAATAAATAAAATATCTCCAGGAGAAAGGTTGGTTAAAACAGAAGCAAGGTCACTTACTTTTTCGATTGCTGGACCAGAGGTAGTTTTAATTTGACTGTTAGTTTCTCTTGCTATTAGATTTGCAAGAGTTGTTTTACCAAGTCCAGGTGGTCCATAAAACAGAAGATGTTCAGGACGGTGCCCCCTCTCTTGTGCTGCTGTCAAGAGTATGTGTAAATTTTCCTTAATACTCTTTTGTCCAACATATTCACTCCACGACAATGGACGAAGTGTGTTATCTAAAAGACCAGCAGTTTTTTCGCCATCACTATTTTTATGTGAACTACTTGACATATATTCTTTTATGTGCTAAATTATTAATAGTTTGATTCGCAACAGCTTTTAGTAATAAGTAATATGCGATACATAAGTCTCTAAGCGTTAATATGTTTTTTTTCGAGGAATTTTTGGTGTCCTGTTTTTACGGGGTTTTACTGAGTATATCCTTAGAAAAAATTTCAGCTTTTAGTGTAGTGCTAAAAAGTGTCTTTTAGAGACTTGTGTATCGTATTTTATTTTAAAAAATTAAAATAAAAACACAACCAAAAAACTAAACAGAATCTTCAATATTAATAACCCTTCTTAACTCCTCTACAGAAGTTTCTCCATTAACTATTTTAACTATACCATCTTCTGTCATATTAAGAATACATTGAGGTTCTGTAATTTTTGCGATCTCTTTCTCGCTGGGGCTACTAGATATGACAGACCTAACTGCACTATCCATTAACACTGCTTCATATATACCAACACGACCACGGTATCCAGTGTTATTGCATTCACCACACCCGACAGCTTCCCAGAGTTGTTTAAAGGAGCGATCTTTTTTTTCTTTTTTATTTGCTCCAGCAAGTATTTTTGTGATTAGTTCAAATTCTGTTTTTTCTGGAGTATAGGCTTTTTTACAAGAAACACATAAGCGCCTCATAAGTCGTTGAGCCATTGATGCAAGCAACGCAGAACCTATAACTTTTGGATTAATACCAAGGTCAATTAAGCGAGGAATTGTACCAGATGCATTGTTTGTATGTAGTGTTGAAAAAACAAGATGTCCTGTTAATGAGGCATTTATAGCAATTTTTGCAGTCTCACTGTCGCGAATTTCTCCAATCATAATAACATCAGGATCTTGCCTAAGAGCGGCGCGTAATCCATTTAAAAATGTATAGTTTGTATTTTTATCTACTTGTGTTTGTGAAATACCTTTTATGTGATACTCAACAGGGTCTTCAATGGTTATTATTTTTATTCCAGGATTATAAATAGTTTTCAAAAGTGCATAAAGTGTTGTTGTTTTTCCTGATCCTGTTGGTCCAGTCGTCAATATCATTCCATTTGGTTTTCTGATTTCTTTTTGAACAATAGATAATAGAAATTCATTCATACCAAGCTTTGGTAATGGTCTGGTTATTGACCTTGGGTCAAGAAGTCTTAATACTACATTTTCACCAAAAGAGCCAGGAAGTAAAGAAGTTCTTATTTGAAGTGTTGTTTCACCAAGCTTTACACTAAAACGACCATCTTGTGTGTCTGCATCAACATTAAGCTTTAAACCAGAAAGTAGTTTTAAGCGAGCTAAAAGTAGCTTATATGTTTTTTTATCAACATTAACAACATCACACAAAACACCATCAAGGCGGTATCTAACACGCACACAATCTTCTTGTGCTTCGGTGTGAATATCTGACGCACCTAATGAAAAAGCCCCTGCAATTAAAAATTCTAGTATCTTTGAGACGCGATGGGTTCCTTTTTGGGTAAGCATTTGTTCTGTGTATTTTTTAATACCATCAATATTTTTTGTTTTTTTTACAACCTCAGTAAAGGCCTCTTTTTGTACACTAAGGACACCTTTTTCTGTTGTTTGTGTAAATGATAAATCTTTATATCTTTTCCAGATAATTTCAAGTTGATCTCTTGATGTCATATATAGCACTGCGGTATATCCATTGTTTTTAACTTCTTGCAAAACAAGAGCAACTTTTTTGTTTTCTGGAGAAAAGACAGCAATATGTAATGTTTTTTTGACTATCTTAAATGAACCAACTAATGCATCTCGTGCAACATCTTCTTTTATCATAGACACAGCTAAGTTGCTTATTGGGGTAGAAGACATTTCAATATAGGGTAATCCATATTTAACAGAAAGCATACGAACAAGAGCTCGCTCCTCTTTGATATGCAATTCCTTTATTTGTTTCTCTCTTTTTTTGTCATCAAACTGTATCATTTTAAAATATCTTTTTAATTACAATATATATAAAATAATACTTTGTTTTCAGTATTAAAACAATATAATAAAAAAAGAGAAGCAAAAACAATAACTTGGTGCTTTGTGAAACTTAGTGTTTTTATGATGACAGCAAAGGGTTGACAAAATCAAATTAAGGTTTATAATTATTGCAGTTAATTTGATCTTTACAAAAAGATAACACTATGACTTTGTGTTTATGGTGTTTTATATGATAAAAAAATAAAAAACTAAAAAAGGAGGTGTGTCATGAAAAAAATGATAACAACTTTTATGGTGATATTTTTTATCACCATAACTTCAATCACTAACGCTGATGCTGGAAGTATTCAGCGATACAGCGTTGAAATCGGGGCACAACCCGATGGAGGGATTTTGGGCAAATCCTTGGGTGTTTTGTCTAATGCTGGATTGGGGTATGCCCTGGGCTCGCTACACAGTAGTGACGCCGCGAGGAGCGAGGCGCTGAAGTACGGGCGCCAATCGTTTGATTTTTACAACCGTGTTGAGAGGCACACGGTTGTAAGACAATTACGAGACGGTCGTCTCGTTGTTGTAGAGAGCAATCGTGCTCC
>JAAXQB010000004.1 GCA_012329085.1 Methanosarcinales archaeon
CCAAGTCCCTTCTATAATTGAATTAATAGCATCTTGCTTTTCACTTACTTCTATTATTTCTTCATATTCTTCATATTCTTGATGCATGCTTTTTTTTAATGTGTTGTTTAAATTTAGATTGTGTTTTTCAGTATAAGAGTATTTTAAAAATAGATAAAACTATCTCAAAACTAATAATTCATGTAAATCCATGTTATAAAAATATACAATAAAAAATATCCGCTTTAAAAAATAAGGCAAATGCGCATTTTTTAAATTACATACCAATCTATTCAAATTAATTTTTTGCCATAAATTGAATTATCATTTACCCTAATTAAACCAATAAACATAATTATACTTGTTGTGTAATAATTTATACTATTACAGCACATTAATTTTTTAAAGCTTGTTCGGAACGCTCTGAGCGTTTGCTCATTTGGAACAAATGAGCGTTTGCGAATTCTTAAAGAAAATGAGCGTTAAAAATAAATTTGATGTGACAGCATATCGATTCAAGGCATAAATTGCTTTAATTTACAACAAGTCTTTTATATACTATAAAAAGAAATATACACCAATGGTGCCTTTAAGAATTAGAGATTTTATAATAACACACGATAATTGGATTTTTGCAGTAGTTGATTATTTTCATAAAGATGGAGTTCGTGCAATTCTAAGATATGTTCCAGATGACAAAGGAGATAGAATTAGAAAAGGCATACGATATAAAAAATATGATTTTGGCGATGCTTTTGATTTTTTACATGCTCATAAGCCTGAATGGATAGATTCTGTGCATGTAGTTCCCATTCAAGAAATCAAAGAAATTTTTCATCCATATAATTGCATAAAAGAACTTTTAAAAACTAATAATAAAGTTGCATCAATCTTAAAAACTCTTCAAAAGAAAAATATTGCACTATGTGATATGGGGGTCACAGGTTCATTGCTTGTAGGACTTGAAACGGAATCATCTGATATTGATTTTGTTGTATATGGAGATTCATGGTTTAAAGCGGCAAATATAATCTCTAAGGCAAAATTAAAAAGCGGTGTAATTGAAGAGATAAGTGATTCAATGTGGCAACAAATATATAACAAAAGAATTCCAGAACTATCATTCGATGAATTTATTTTACATGAAAAAAGAAAAGGAAATCGCGGTATGGTCAATGGCACTTACTTTGATTTATTATTTGTAAGAGACGAATCTCAAATTAATAAACCAACTCAGTATGGTAAAAAAATAGGAAATAGAATGATTGAAGCCATTGTGACAAATGCAGATTTTTCTTTTGACAGTCCTTCAATATATGAAATAGATCATAAAGAAATAGATAAAGTTATTTCTTTTACTCATACATACACAGGACAAGCACGCGTTGGGGAGCTTATTGAAGTAAGAGGTGTTGTCGAAGAAGTAAAAATAAATGCAGGGATTATGCGGCAATTAATTGTTGGAACATCGAGAGAACCAAAAAATGAATGGATTCGCTCACTTTCATTAATTGAATCAAATAAATGCTAACATTTTTCTTGAACAAATTTATCCGCCACCAGTTATATGTGATACAATTGGTTCTTCGAGTGTTGTTTTTTCTTTTATTTTCATAATAGCCTCATTCGATTTTAAAGATTTCTGTTTTTTTTTAATATTGCCTTCAACTATTTCAACAGATTCCATTTTATAATATAGATTGGTGGTATCGATTAATGCCCATATACCTATTTCATTTTCTTTAATATCAATTACGATACCCTCTGTATCACTGTATAAATATTTTACATAATCGCCTATTTTTATTGGTTTTTTAAAATTTTGCATAATTAAAAATATTATACATCCCATCTATATTAAAGGATAGTGATTCTATCATAATCATTTAATTCCAAAGATTTTAACAATTGTCTCAACAAGTGATTCCATTTGATTTGTTTTACTCATTCAATCATATATGTTATGTAATGGAATTTTTGAATGTTGTAATAATAGTAGAAGTTTTGCCTTTATCAGTGTTTAGTTTTTACAATCATATCCAATGTCAAAAATCCTTCTTATCACAAATTTTTAAATTTTTATCATAAAAAATACATAATAGATATTAATACTATTTAAGGAGATATGACCTAACAATACATATGGAAAAATCAAAACAAAGTTTTTCCGCAGATTTTTAATCAAATAAATCGGAACTTTGAAAACTTTTTATCAGATATATAAATTTTTGTAGTAAAATCAACAAATGTCCCATGGAAACGCAATTTATTCGGTCGTCTATGCTGAGATTCACGAATTATTGCTATTTATATTTATATATGACTTTAAAGTTATATACTTAATACTCAAACTTTTCAGAATGATGTTCAAAGAAATTTCTCGATTTCTTGTTTCATCAAGACATCATTTTGTAAAACACATGATGGCAAAAGAAATCATATTTTAAATTAAACAATACCATATCGCAATACATATTTCTTTCGAAAGCTATCTTTTAAATGCACCTAAGGAGTATGAATCTTGTAGTAAAAAAGTTCAGAAATTTTTCCAGAATGAGTTTAAGAAAATCTCTGATTTTTGAACAAATGTGTGTTATCTCGAAAACTATTATATAACAAGCAGTATAAATTATTATGTAACAAATCTATTATAAAAATTTGTATTAATCTGTGTCATAGGTGTATATAAATTATACTTCATATATCATAAAAAATAAATTCATGTACAATAACATCAAAATAACCGTAAATGAAAAAGAATTAGAAATTAAAAAAAATTCCACTCTTTCATCTCTTTTAGATTTTGGTATCCCTTATAAAAAAGGCACAGCAATTGGGATATTTAAAAAAGATACTGAAAAAAAAGATGATATTAGTTTAGGCTATTAATATTATAGTGATAAAGAGAAAGTTTAAAATTCATTTATTTAATTAAAAAACAATTAATAAATAAATTTTAATATGATGATTAAAAAATTAAAAAAAATCAGGAAATAAAGATTAGATGACAAATATTGATAACATCAAAATAACTATTGGCGATGAATTAAAAAAAGAATTGCATTCAAATTCTAAATTAAAACTTTGTGCAGCTTATTTTTCAATATATGCTTTTGCTGAATTAAAAAAAGAATTATCCGAAATTAAAGAATTTTCTTTTTTATTTAATTCTCCAACTTTTTTTAATGAAAACAACAATCATTCGTCCCGAATGACTTATCAAAATAAGAAACAAAAAGAGTTCTATATACCGCCATTTGTTCGAGAAAGAGCTATTGCAGGAGGGGATTTTGAAATAAAACTAAGAAATAGTTTAAGCCAAAGAGCAATAGCAAAAGAATGTCGTGAATGGATTGAAACTACTTGCGAATTTAAGACTTTTAAAAACAATCTTAAATCAAATGATGGATTATTTATTGAAAATAAAAATGATGCGATTGCTTATATTAATTTTGATAGTTTTACTGCAAATGGATTAGGATTTGAGCAAAATAAAGAAGTAATCACTCCAATATATCCCAAAATAATTGGAGACAATGCAAAACAATATATAGAACAATTCAATCAAATATGGAATCAAAAAGAATTAACAAAAGATGTTACTGAAAAAGTAATTAATTATATATATTCTGTGCATAATGAAAATTCTCCAGAATATCTATATTTCATTACATTATTTAATATTTTCAATGAATTTCTTGAAGATATTAATGAAGATAATATTGCTAATGAACGGATTGGATTTAAAGATACTGTTATTTGGGATACGGCATATAATTTTCAAAAAGATGCAATATTAGGTGCAATAAAAAACATAGAAAAATTCAATGGATGCATTATTGCAGATAGTGTTGGGCTTGGGAAAACTTACACAGCATTAGGAATTATAAAATATTATGAATTAAGAAATAAGCAGGTTTTAGTTCTTTGCCCAAAAAGATTGTCTGAAAATTGGACTACATTTACTTCAAATTATAAAACTAATTTACTAATAAAAGATAGATTTAATTATGATGTTCTTTACCACACAGATTTATCAAGAAGTAAGGGGATGAGTAACGGAATTGATCTTGAATTAATTAATTGGGGGAACTATGATTTGTTAGTTATTGATGAAAGCCATAATTTTAGAAATAACAATGCACGCGCCGATAGAGACACACGATATCAAAAATTAATGAAAAATGTGATAAAATCTGGTGTTAAAACAAAAGTGCTTAGGCAACTCACAGACAATAATTTACCAATAAATACTACAAATTTTGCACATCAAGTTCAAACCAAAAAGATAAATATGTTCAAATGAGTATAACCTATCTAAAAGTAAAAGAGCAGTATGAAAATAAACGAAATCTCAAAAAAAATTAAGGAAATCTTTAAAATTACCGCATAAAACTTAGGTGGTGCTTTAAGGAGAAAATACATTGCCACCATTACAATTGAATTATTAGATGGTAATGCTCGCAAAGCTGAAAGTATTTTTGGCTGGGGAAGAGAAACAGTCAAAAAGGGAATGAATGAAGTAACTACTGGTGTAAAATATAAAGATAATTACTCTGCCCGCGGGAGCAAAAAGACAGAGGAAAAAATACCACAAATTGCTGAGGATATATGAGAAATCGTCGAACTAAAAAGTTAAACAGATCCTAAGTTTCAAACACCATTTGCATATACAAAAATAACGGCAAAATCAGTTCGTCAAGCATTAATTGATAAAAAAGGATATATTGATGATGAACTGCCCTGTGAAAATACGATAGGAAATATCTTAAATCGATTAGGTTATCGATTGAAGCGGATCCAGAAAACAAAACCACTCAA
>JAAXQB010000071.1 GCA_012329085.1 Methanosarcinales archaeon
GTAAAATATGTGAATTTTGATTTATGTTTGCATAAAATTTAAGAGGATTGAGATGTTAACTTTATTGTTATAAGATTTTAAGAACTTTGAACTATTGTAAAAAGTTGTTTTTTAAGACAGCTTGATCAGAAGCATTTTAAAAAATTTTAGAATGTGGAAATTAAATTTACTATTTTCAAATTGATTTATTACATGGCATATTTTAAACAAATACGAGAATATTTAAAATGAACTCATACCTCTTACTTATTATTATTATAGCAAGCATCTTAGCACTCATTATAATTTTGAGTGTTATTAAAAGTAGAACAAAAAAAAATGAATCCAATCAAGTAACAAAATTATCAATCGAAGGAAAAATAGAACCGATTATATCATCAAAGATTAAAGATGAACCTAAATTGGAAGTAGAATCTGCAACTAAAAGAAAAATAGAACCGATTATACCATCAAAGATTGAAGATGAACCTAAATTGGAAGTAGAAACGCCATCCGAATTAAAAAAAATATCGATAACCGAAATTAAAAATGAAAAAACAACACCATTAGTTATAGAAAAAGAAGATTTTGATTCTCTTGACAATCCAAAACTGTTTTTAAATAGGGAATTAAGTTGGATTAAATTTAATTATAGAATTTTCAGTGAAGCACAAAATCAATCAAATCCAATATTGGAAAGGATTAAATTTTTTGCAATATGCGGAAGCAATCTTGATGAATTTTTTATGGTGCGGGTTGCAGGACTTTATCATCAGATAGAACAAGGGATAAATACAAAATCACCTGATGGAAAAATGCCTTCTGAACAAATGAAAATCATACAAAAAGATGTTGAGTGGCTTTTAAAAGAATATTCCAATTTATGGAGTGAAAAACTTATGCCAAATCTCAAATCAAATGGCATACATATTTGTTCATACGATGAATTAAATAATAGTCAACGCAAATTCGTTAAAAAATATTTTAAAAATAATATACACCCCGCACTCACTCCTATGGCATTTGATAGGTCTCATTCATTTCCATTTATATCAAATCTTTCTTTAAATCTATTAGTAACATTAAAAAATTCAAATAAAAAAGAAGCATTTGCGAGAATAAAAATTCCAACTGATACATTTCCAAGATTTATTGAAATACAATCTAATGATTTACAAAAAAATGAGAATGACAAATGTTTTATATTACTTGAGAACCTCATATCAAAACATCTTGGCACTTTGTTTTCTGGAATGGAAATTATAGATTCTTATCTATTTAGAATCTCTCGAAATGCAGATTTTGATATTGTCCCAGAAGATGGAGAAGGCATTATATCGGCTGTTGAAGATTATATCGAAGAGCGAAGAATAGGTCCACCTGTAAGGCTTGAAGTAGATGATAGAATGCCAGATAGAATTCGTTCAATGTTACAAGAAAAACTTAATTTATCATCTGAATATGTTTATACACAAAAACATCCAATCCGTTTGGTTGATTTATGGGAACTTATTGAAATAGAGCGACCTGATTTAAAAGATTCTACATTTACACCAACAATGCCAGATGCATTCAAAAATGATGAAAATTTATTTTCAAAAATTGAAAAAAACGATATTATGTTTTATCATCCATATGATAGTTTTACACCAATCGTTAGAATGCTTCAAAAAGCTGCAACTGATCCATATGTAATTGCCATAAAAATTACACTATATCGTATTGAACATGAATCTCCTGTAATAGATGCTTTAATTCTCGCACAAAAAAATGGAAAACAAGTCACTGCATTAGTAGAGCTTAAAGCAAGATTTGATGAGAAAAATAATATTACATTTGCTAAAACACTTGAAGAAAATGGGGTTTTTGTAACTTATGGGCATGAAAAATTAAAAGTGCATGCAAAAATATGCCTCATTGTGCGGAAAAAAGGTGACAAACTCATAAGATTTGTGCATCTAAATTCAGGAAGTTATAATACATTTACTTCTAAAATTTATGGAGATATTGGATATCTCACTTGTGATCCAGAAATGGGAGATGATGCAATTGCATTTTTTAATGCATTGACTGGATATGCAAAAGAATTGCACTATAAACGATTAATTCCAAGTCCACTCCATATTAAAAATGACATATTGAATCGAATAGAAAACGAAATAGAAAATCAAATTGCTTATGGAAATGGGTATATTGGGTTTAAATTAAATGGTCTTCTTGACAAGGAAATAATTAAAGCATTATATCGTGCATCTATATCAGGTGTAAAGATTGATTTGAATGTTAGGGGGCTTTGCTCACTTATTCCTGGAATTAAAAACATAAGTGAAAATATAAGGGTGTTTTCAATTGTAGGGCGGTTTCTTGAACATGCTAGAATTTATTATTTTTATAATAATGGTGCAAAAGATGTATTAATTGGAAGTGCCGATCTTATGCCAAGAAATCTTATTCGTAGAGTGGAAGTAATTTTTCTTGTAAAAGATTTAAACATAAAATCGCAACTCATAAATATATTAAATATACATTTTAAAGATACAGAGAAAAACTGGGAACTTTCAAATGATTGTGTGTATAGGCAAATAAAACCAAAAGGCGAAGAATTTTCATTTAATTCTCAAAATTGGTTTATTGAGCACAGAGGTGTATGGCATGAAAAACAAGTCGAAAATATACGATAAATTCAATAATGAAAAAGACTATATTAAATTTTGTGTATATGGTGCAAATAAAATATCACCTCTTCTAAAAGAAATGAGTTCAGAAATTGAAGTCATTAGAATAGGGAATGATATTGAAGGTATTCATAAAATGAGAGTTGCATCAAGAAGGTTAAGAGCAGCACTCCCGATATTTGAACGGTGTTTTTCATTTAATAAATTTAATGCCATAAAAGAAATTCGTAATATCACAAAAGCACTTGGTATCGCGAGGGACACAGATGTACAAATAGAGTTTATTAAAGAATTTGCATCAACTCTTTCAAAAAAAACAGCTCATTTAAATTATGCAAATGTGGAGACTCTTCAAAATAATCTTACTAAAAATAATCAATTATCCAATAATGCATATCCAATTCTCTTAGGAATTGAATATATTCTTGTACATCTCACTCAAAAAAGAAAAAAAATAAATCCACAAGTACTTTATGCAGTGTCTCAAATTACTGAAAAAAATATTTTGAGATTAATGAAAAGACAATGTAAGAAAGTGCTTAAAAAAGAAAAAAAACTTTTGAAAAATGAGTTTTCCCCATTTACATATGAGGTTGCACAATCTCTTATTTCTAAAAACTTAAAAAATCTTTATGCATATGATTCTTTTGTTAATTTTCCTAATGAAAAGATAAAACATCATGAAATGCGGATAATTGCAAAAAAGCTTCGATATACAATGGAACTTTTTAATGATTTATATGGAATTGAATTCAAAGGACTTATCAAAACAATAAAAAAATTACAAGAAGTTCTTGGTGATTTGCATGATTGTGATGTATGGATTGAATTTTTACCACAATTCATAGAACAAGAAAAACAAAAAACAAAAGAATTTTTCGGAAGTGCATTGTTTTTTAAAAATGTTGAACCTGGACTTATATATCTTTTAAATAATCGAATAAATCAAAGACAAAAATTATATGAATCATTTATTAATTTTTGGCAAATAGAAATGAAAGATAAAACAAAAAAATCTATTATACTCAATGCAATTTCCACCCCACAATGCATTTATCAAAAAAAATTATCGCATTTAATAAAAAATAATAAAAATTATCCTTTAAAACTTGCATTTATAAGTGATATTCATGGAAATTTGAATGCACTTAAAGCTGTTGTAGAAGATGCAAAAAGTAAAGGCGTGTGTGCTATATTAAATGCAGGCGATTCGATTGGAGATGAAAACTTTTCAGAAAGTGTAATTAAATATATTCAAAAAGAAAACATTATTAGTATTATTGGGAATTATGATTTAATGGTGCTTGAAATGAAGCACTCAAAAAAACCCAAACAAACTCCAAAAAAGAATGAGCGTTTAAAGAAACCGAAGGTTTTTGATAGATTTGAAGGCGTAAGAGCAATATATAAAAACCTTTCAAAAGAGAGTAGAGCTTATTTGAATTCTTTTGTGAGTTCTATACTATTTACTGTTGAAGATAAAAAAATATTACTTACACATGGAAGTCCAAGATCTATTACTGAATATGTTGATGCAAATATATCTGAACAAAGATTAAGAGAATTCATTGCAGATACTGATGCAGATTTTATAGTTACTGGGCATTCTCACCGCCCATCTATTCGAGAAGTGGATGGTGTGACTTTTATAAATGCAGGAAGTGTTGGAAAACCAAGAGATGCAGACAATCGTGCATGCTATGCAATATTGCAATTAAATCCATTTTTAATTACACATGTCCGAATTTAGTATGGATTAGAATAACTTACGATATATTAGACTTGTTGAAATATACCAATCCTATGAAAAAATGAACTTTTTTCACTATTGTCCGTATTTTTGATAGCTCGTTTGGAACAAACGAGCGTATGAAAAAATCTTTGATTTTTTATTATATGTGATGTATAGAATTATATTTTTATAGAGAAATTTATTTTTTTAAAAATTTTACTTGACTTTCAAAGATGTGGTAAAAAACACTATCGACTAACTCGATTGATGTATGACCTACTAAAACATAAACCCTATTGCTATCGATTATCTTAAATTAACATATATTTCTCCAAATTCAATAAAGAAAATAATTGA
>JAAXQB010000204.1 GCA_012329085.1 Methanosarcinales archaeon
GGTAGTGTAGGTACACCAGGTGAGGTATTGGGAGTATACATATCAGGAGATCATGCCTTTGTTGCAGATCGGGAGGATGGTTTACAAATAATAGATGTCTCTAATCCAAGATCTCCAGTTATAATTGGTAGTGTAGGTGCACCAGGTTCGGCAGCGGGTGTATTCATATCAGGAGATCATGCCTTTGTTGCAGCTAGTGGAGGTGGTTTACAAATAATAGATGTCTCTAATCCAAGTTCTCCAGCTATAATTGGTAGAGTAGATACACCAGGTTCGGCAAATGATGTATTCATATCAGGAGATCATGCCTTTGTTGCAGATAGAGGGAGTGGTTTACAAATAATAGATGTCTCTAATCCAAGATCTCCATTTATAATTGGTAGTGTAGATACACTAGGTTCGGCAAGGGGTGTATTCATATCAGGAGATCATGCCTTTGTTGCAGATGGACGGGGTGGTTTACAAATAATAGATATTTCTGTTATTGTAGGTGAGCCAATAGATCCAGAGCCTGAACCAGAACCGATATCACTAACAATCACACCTGAAACAACAGAACTTAATGTAAATTATGAACAATTATTTACTGCAACTATATTACCAGTTGATGCAGATCAAAGTGTAACATGGACTGTTACTAATATAACAGTTGGAAGCATAGATGAAAATGGTCTTTTTGCAGCATTAGCAGTAGGAAATGTCACTATAACTGCAACAAGTGTCACATGTGCAAATATTATAGGAACTGCAACTATAGCAGTAATACAATCAGAAATGTATTGGAATCCATGGGATGATACAGATTCTGAAGATGGTGCTACAATATCCCTCAATGAAATTGTTGAGGCAATTGATTATTGGTCAAATGATGAACCAGTTAGAGGGCATATAATTACATTAGACAACATAATAGAACTTATTGAAATATGGGCAGCTGGATAAAAATATTATAGTAAATTCAAATAGTGAAAACATAAAACAATCAGAGAAAATAAAAATGAATAAACAGAAAAAAATATAAGTAAAAAAATAAATATATTAATTGTATGTATTGCATTGATACTTTCATCAACTTTATTAAATAGGGTAGTATTTACACAAGATTCGAGATAGATTGTAGCAACAAGAGATATTTCTGAGCAAGATGTGCTTTTCCGAATGATACAATCCCAGCAACCTTAATTGTATATGTTACTCAAGATGTGAATAGATTGGCAATAGATGAGAATTTTCCAGATGGCTGGAATGTAACTCAAATGGACAATAGATGTGCAACTTTCAGACCAGCTGCAGCACAGTGGCTTTGGTTATCTGCACCTGCATGAGATACTAAAATTATAATAGACTTATTGTGTAATAAGATATACTGTCGTAGCATGTTGGTTTTTAAATAGCTCGTGATTGAACATTCTGAGCGTTAGTATATAATTTATAAAATTATGTAATGAGAGAAATTTCCAATTTCTCGAAAAATAAATTTGATGCGACAGCACATCGATTCAAGGCATAAATTGTTTTAATTCGCAAAACCCAAGTATAGTGAAAATTTTGTTTTTTCGCATAGTTATATTTTCACATTCATATCGATTGGTTCTTTATCATCTCAAAAGGATTTATAACTGTCAACCAAGGAATTTTTTTAAAATCACTATCTTCTGTATAAATACAGAAAATATTATTTTCCTTCATTGCTGCAACAATCAAAGCGTCCCAATAATGTATGTTGTATTGTGTGCTTATGTCGATTGCAGAAAGAATCATACTTGCATTAAAAGTAATAACACTCCAGCCTTTAAAAATTATTATAAGCTCTATAAATTTCTTTGCTACTGCCTCTGGTATTGGGCGTGATATTTTTTTCGTAACAACGACATAGAATTCAGACAAGTTCTGAACAGAGACAGCACATTTTCGTTTTCCTTTCCAACAATCTGATACTAACTCTTTACAGATTGATCTCTTTTCTGATTCGTTTTTATCAAATACATAACTTAATAAATTTGAATCTATTAGCGATAATTCATTGTTCATAAAGATCGCTTCTATTTTTATATAATCTTTTACCGAAATCAAAGTTAGTTTCAAGGAGTTTTAATGCTTCTTCCGTAATTTTTTCCTGCTTTTTTTCATATATCCATCTTTGTATCGCTTCAATAATCGCCCTTTCCAAATATTCTTTTTTATCTTTATGAGTAATATTAGCAATAGCTTTAAATTCTTTTTCTATTTCATCATTAATATTTACTGTGATTGTTCCCATGTATTAATATTTAGATACAACTTTTATTTAAATGTTTGGGCAATGCATAACAGCAGTTATTCAGAAATTAAAAATTTCTCTTTGTATAGTAATTAATGCTCATTCAAAACGAAAATCAAAGATTTATCTCTATCGCACATTCGTTCCGAATATGCTTTTCGAATGTGCTTTTCGAATGTGCTATTAAAATTTTCTCTTTGTGCACAATTTTACAAATTATAGAGGGTGTTCAATAATTAATTTACATTATACATTTAAGCTATATTTTATCCCAATTGGGTAATTATTAATTATAATTTTATAAATATTACTCCAAATGTGATAAATATTAATTGATTTGTACACGGAATTTCAATTATTAGACAGCCTCTATATGCAATAAAAGAATTAAATTAAATCTGCAAAAAATTAAAAATTTTCTCTCAGTATATAATTTTATAAATTATATACTAATGCTCATTTGTTTAATCACGAGCAATCAAAAAAAAACTTTCAGCTTTTGGATTGTGATCTATACTTGTAACATAGATGTCTAATATTTTTATTAAAAAACATTTTCATTAGCACATTAAATACACAGCCTCCTACGAAAATTTATTTCCAAAAGAGAATGAACACTATACATAATTCATAAAATTATCTATAATTAAAAATATTTAAAATTAGATAAATGCTCAAATAAAAAATTAAATTTTATTAAAATATAATGATTTTGCATAACATAAGTATAATCACACACATTGCTTCTCTCGAAAAAAAAA
>JAAXQB010000209.1 GCA_012329085.1 Methanosarcinales archaeon
ATTTATAACAAAATCAGGATTTATATTTTCAATAGTTTGCTTGATTTTATTCTCATTCGTAATATCTACAAAATAATTATCTATGTTCGCGTTGTTTTTGAAAAAATTCTTATCACTACGATTTATAATATGCACGGCATAGCCTAACTCATCATATTTTTTAACAAGTTCATATCCAATCATACCCAACCCAATAACTGCTATTTTTTCCATTTAAAAATCCCAAAACCATTTATTGTTTAGATACCATTTTATAGTATATTTTAATGCATCCTCGAATTTCCATTCAGGTTTCCATCCAAGAGATTTTATTTTAGATATGCTTATTGAATATCTCCTATCATGTCCCAATCTATCCTTAACAAATGATATTAACTCTTCTGATTTACCCAATTCTTTTAATATCAATTGTGTAATTTCAAGATTTGTTTTTTCATTACCACCACCAATATTATAAATCTCTCCAATTTTTCCTTTGTGGAATACCATGTCCACTCCACTACAATTATCATCTACAAAAATCCAATCCCTAATATTTAATCCATCACCATATATCGGAAGTGGTTTATCATATATTGCATTTTTTATTAAAACCGGTATAAGCTTTTCAGGATATTGAAAAGGTCCAAAATTATTACTAGATCTAGTGATTAATGTATTCAATCCATAAGTTGTATGATATGCATTAACTAATAAATCACTCCCTGCCTTTGAAGCAGAATATGGCGATGCAGGATCTAACATATCAGTTTCTTTAAAAGAACCAGATTCAATACTTCCATATGTTTCATCTGTAGAAATATGCAAAAATTTATTAATATCATTTTTTCTGGCACATTCTAATAGCGTATAAGTTCCAAAAATATTAGTTTTAATAAAATTTTCAGGATTTTCAATAGAATTATCTACATGAGATTCGGCTGCAAAATGTATAACTGCATCAACATCTTTTAATGCATTTTCTACATCGTTTTTATCTGTTATATCTCCTTTAATAAATGTTATTTTATCAGAAACGCCTTCTAAATTTTTTAAACTTCCAGAATATGATAAATTATCTAAAACTTTAATCTCATAATCAGGATATTTATTTACAATCATTTTAACAAAATTGCACCCAATAAATCCAGCTCCACCAGTAATTATTATTTTCATTTTTCCTTCTCTGTATTTTAATTATAAAAAAAACTATTTTTCATTAACAAGATTTTCCAAATATTTTCCATATTCTGTTTTCATTAATGGTTCAGCAAGTTTTAAAAGTTCCTTATCTGTTATCCATTCATTGTGGTATGCTATTTCTTCGATACACCCAACCATTAAACCCATTCTTTTTTCAATAGTTTCTATAAAATTACTAACTTCAAGAAAACTTTCATGCGTTCCTGCATCAAACCATGCAGTTCCTCTTGGCAATAATTTTATTTTCAATTTCGCATTTTTTAGATACTCATTATTTACATCAGTAATCTCTATTTCTCCTCTATTTGATGGTTTTATATTTTTTGCAATATTAATTACATTATTATCATAATAATACAAACCAATTACAGCATAATTTGAAGGTGCATTTTTTGGTTTTTCTATAATTTCTTCAACCTCGTTTTGTTCATTAAATTTAACCACCCCATATCGTTCTGGATCTTTTACTTGTTGCCCAAATATTATTCCACCTCCATTTTCTGAAACCTGTTTTTTTGCATCATTTAGCAACAAAGATAAACCACTGCCATATATTATATTATCTCCAAGTATCAAACATACGGTATCATTTCCAATAAATTCTTCTCCAATAATAAAAGCATCCGCAAGTCCTATCGGTTTAGACTGCTCTTTATATTCTATATTTATTCCACAGTGTTTTCCATTACCCAATAATTTTTTATATTTAGAAATATCTTCTGGTGTTGTTATAATTAATACATCTTTAATTTTAGATAGCATTAAAATAGATAACGAATAATAAATCATTGGTTTATTATATATTGGCAACAAATGTTTATTAGATGCATATGTAATTGGATATAGTCTGGTTCCATATCCTCCTGCGAGAATTATTCCTTTCATTTTTTAATTCCTCCCAATACAATAATATTCAATCCCTTTTTCTTTCATCATAATAGGATCAAATTGATTTCTACCATCAAATACAATTGATGTTTTCATTTTATTTTTTAATTCATTAACATAAATTTGTTTAAATTGTTTCAATTTATTAATTAGTAATAAAGCATTTATTTCCATCACAGCACCCTCCATATCATTGGTATATCGTATGCACATTTTCATTTCATTAATTTTTTTTCTTATTTGTTTCTAATTTGATATAAATTTAATTATAACAATTCTCATAGACCTTGGATCCCCTATAATCATTATCTATTATTAGAATGTTTATTGCTTCGTTTTTAATTACTAATGATATGCCAATTAAATTTTTGCAATTTAATAAAATCTAATTTTTATCCATTCTTTTAGGCCATAGCATTAAAATATAATAACTGCTTTTTGCGTTTTATATCTATGCAAGAAATGATATTTGTTGATTGTTTAATAGTTATTACATATGCTCTAAAATTAACATTTTGACATATTTTCCAAAAAATATCAACTTTTTATTTAGATGTGGTAATATTATATTCTTTTTTATAACCTAAAATATGTTGTAACTTCATCAAGAGGCGCGTTAGGCTGGTTCTTTGCCTTCATCTTCTCATTTCTTAATTCTTTTAAATCCTCAAAATTATTAACATCTTTTGAATGGATAAAAACTCCACACAAGACAATACAACAAATTCATTTTTACTCATTTTCCCAATAATTTATGGCTTTCATTATTACAGAAATCTATTGCAAGGACTTCATAACCTCTACTTTTTAATTCGTTTACAAGGTTTGATCCATAATCTCTGCCATTTCAATTAATAGTATTTTTTACAAGTATATAGTTAACTATCTATAATTATATCTATAATTCGCTTTGAACTTTTCCCATCTCCATACGGATTGATCCATTGAGTATCCAACCCACACATATCAATTGCACAATCATATATCATTTTACCATTAGTAAATCCAAGCATGTTCGCACCAACTTCAATAGTTTCAGGTCGTTCTGTATTTTCTCGTAGCGTAACACATGGAACTCCCAAAATGCATGCTTCCTCCTGAACTCCCCCTGAATCAGTTAATATGAGTTTTGCATTTGCCTCTAATTGAAGGAATTCAAAAAGCCCAAGTGGTTTAATAACAGTTATACCATCCAATGATAAATCATACTTTTCCACCATTTTTTCAGTCCTTGGATGTATTGGAAATATGATTGGTTGTGAAAATTTCTTTCCAATAGCTTGAATACCATTAAGAATATCTTGAAGTCGTTCTTTAACATCAACATTTTCAGATCTATGCATAGTAACAAGAAAATACTCTTTTGGTTTAAGATTCAATTTATCAACAATATTGGACTTGACTTTTGAAATTTCAAGATTTTGATAAACAGCATCAACGATAGTATTGCCAGTTACAAAAATCTTATTATCCTCAATTCCCTCTTTAAGAAGATTTTGACTTGAATTTTCTGTTGGAGCAAAAAGGAAATCTGAAACATGATCAGTAACAACCCTATTAATCTCTTCTGGCATTGTTCGATCAAAACTTCTAAGTCCAGCTTCTACATGTCCAATCTTTATCTGTAATTTTGAAGCCGTAAGAGCACCTGCAAGCACTGTATTTGTATCTCCTTGCACAAGTGCAACATCAGTACCAAATTCATCATTCATAAAAATATTCTCAATTCCAAGCATAATCTTTCCTGTCTGATTTGCATGTGTGCTTGAACCAACATCTAAATTGTATTTTGGTTGTGGAAGATTTAAATAACGCTCATTCGTTCCGAATAAGCTATCAAAAAACACTTGATCCATCTCATAATTGTAGTGCTGACCAGTATGTATGATATAGTAATTTAAATTCCGCGTCTCACACTCACGAATTATTGGAGACATTTTGATGATTTCAGGGCGTGTGCCAAGTATTATTGCAATTTTCATTTATAAGTCCTATATTCCAATTTCCAATTTCCAATGGAAAAGATAAAGCATCAATTATTACACCTTTCAATTCCACGCTATCAATTTTACCAATCATTATTATTAAACACCCCTTATCAAGCGTTTTTATTTAGATAATAGAGTATAATGGATTTAAGTTCCATGGATTTAAGTTCCAATCTATTAATAATAGTAGGCATTTAAACATCGTTAAGATAAATTCTTCTGTCCTTTTTTCATTAAGTTATAGAGTGAACATTTAATACTAGCAAAATTTGATTTGATGTTTCTTTTACTTTTTTTTATAGCTCGTTCGGAACGAACGCGCGTTTGCTCGTTCGGAACGAATGATTGTAATCATTCAAACTTTTTAAAAAAAAGTTTAAAAAAATCTTTAATTTTCATTCTAAACGATTGTTAACATCTAATATATAATTTCACTTTTTTTATGGCACAGATTTCTTATTTTTAACCTACATAATTTGTATAATCTGCGTAAGTTTGCGGATTTATGTATCTTAATTTTTCAATAATCTATTCGAGACGATATGTGCAATTAGAATGGATTATTTTTAATAGCTTGTTCAGGATGAACAAGCGTTTGCTCGTTCGGAACGAACGCGCGTTAGTATTAATCTATTCCATCAATACCAATCTACATCAATTCGTGGTCTTAAAACTCCAAAAATATATAAGGAATAGAATGATATTTAATATAAATAAATTAAAATTCTATTTAGTTTTTTCTTTTCAGGAAATTCTCAAAGAGAATTTCATTCTAAAAATATTATAATATATAATAGAGACTATTCTTATATAAACTTTTTACTATATTTCAATAGCAATTTAGCCTAATTAGTGAATTGAATAGTTAGAGGTTAAGAATTTAGATATGCAATGAAGGTGTAGAGCACTAGTTTTTTAAAAAAAATAATTAATTTTTTAAGTATCTTTGAAAGTCAAGTATAACTTTATAAGTTATATATAATTAAAAAAAAATGAAAATATTGCTATTTTCCCATCTCCCGTTCTCATAAAAAAATACACTCAAAAAAAAAATAGAGAGCAGAATATTAAAATCCCACCCTCCCCCTCACATATATCGTATGCTATCCCTTAAAACAAATAATCACTTAGCAATTCTATTCATATATCGCTCTGCAAGAGTTGCTCTTGTAAGCTTAAATTGAACTTTTTGCTTATTCCATTCATATTTTTCACATAAAAACTTAACAAGCCTCTTTTTACCA
>JAAXQB010000238.1 GCA_012329085.1 Methanosarcinales archaeon
ATATTTTAAATAATTATTTTTCATATTTCATAATTGCCTTGTTTTTTATAGCTCGTTCGGAAAGCACATTCGGAAAGCTCATTCGGAAAGCACATTCGGAACGAATGGGCGTATGAGAAAATCTTTGATTTTCGAACGAATGAGCGTATGAGAAAATCTTTGATTTTCGAACGAATGTGCGTATGAGAAAACCGAAGGTTTTCGAACGAACGATCGTTTGCACATTTTCAAAGAAAATGGGCGTAAACACTCAAACTTTTCAGAATACACATACTCCAAAGGAGTATGTGTTCTAGAAAATCTCTGATTTTCGATTGAGTTTAAGAAAATCTTTGATAGCTCGTTCGGAACGAACGAGATATTAAAAAAGAAAATTTTAAAATAAAATCCCAATGATTTTATCTTTTTTACAAAAATTTACCATAACTATTATATAATATAAAAACAATATAAAATATGTATAAAAAAATATGAGACCTATATCATGATAAAAAAAATAAATATTTTAACAATTTTATTAATTACAATTCTTTGTATTGCACCAATAGTGCAAAGCATACCACAATTGCCATCAACAATTTATGGCACATTGTATATTGATGGATTGCCAGCCCCAGTTGGAACAGTTATAGAAGCAGTTGCAGAAGGTATTCAAAATGTAAATAATGGAAATCCATTTACTATTGTAGAAGAAGGAAAATATCAAATTGCAATTACAGGCGTTAGTTCCGGAACAAATATTACATTTAAAATTAATAATGAATTTCAAGCCAATCAGCAATATGAATTTAAAGGTGCAGGATCGATTTCAACTCTTAATTTAACAATATCAACTAACGGTGCTGGTACGGGAGCTGGTGGTGGTACGGGAGCTGGTGGTGGTGGTGGTGCTGGTGGTGGTGGTGCTGGTGGTGGTGGTGCTGGTGGTGGTGGTGCCGGTAGAATAATAGACCCAATGCCATCTCCTGCACAAGTAGAGATTAATGAATATGCACAAGAGCATACAAACAAAGAATCTAACTTATCTACTGAAAAAGTGTTGGAGCCTATAAATAAAACAGAAAATGCCTATTTATCTACAGTACAGCAACAAGATCCAAATAATATGATGGTTGAACAACAAGATGATGTTAACGAGCAAGAAAATGAAGAGGAAGAAAATCAAGTAATTCCCGGATTTGGTGTAATTTTAACCCTATTTGGCATATTTGCTGCATTGTATGGTCTATCTATAAATAAAAAAGATTAAAATAGACTTAGGCTTGCAAATTAAAAACAATTTTCATTATGAATTATGATTTTAATCAATCGTGCTATTCAAATTATAATAAAATAATAAAGGCTTAAACTTAAGCAATCGATATCATAATTTAATCAATTTTTGCAAATAATTTTGATTTGATAAAAAAATTAAAAAATGCAATTATTATCTGCCACATATATTCCATTTATAAAATATATTTTAACGCTCATTCGTTTCGAATGAGCTATTAAAAAAATATTTGCAGAATAATTGTTGGTTTTATTTTGATATGTCATTATTGAGCATATTTTATAATCACGCATTCTCAAATAAAAATTTATTTAAAATGAAATGTGTGTTTAAAAAACATTTAAGGGGATAGATATAATAGCTATATTTTATTCATTTTATACAATTGAAGAAAACTTTAATTTTTCAGATTTAGTTTAATTTGCTATATTCTATATCACTTACAATTAAAAAAATATAAAAATATTGACGAGTGTGCGTAAAATATAAGCCATTTGATATTTGTGCAGGATTTATTTATTTAACTGTATCCTACACCATAATATACACTTTCAATAATTATCGATTCTATTTTTTACACAATCTGCAAGACTTGATGCTAATTCACTAAGTCTGTATGCTTCATTATAATTGCCTGCTTCGTATGCCAATTCTGCACTTCTAAGATTTACTCTTGCATCATCAAGAATGTTAATTAACTCTGCATCATCAAGAATGTTAATTAACTCTGCATCAGTTATATTTCTTGCAGATATGAGTGTTTTAGTTTCTCTGATTTCAACCCTTGAATCATTTAATTCTTTTAGAATATTATCAAAAAATCATTTATAGAATTGTTAGTGGAATCATTATCAAAATCATTATTAGGATTGTTATTATAAGATTCATTATTTGATTTATTACCAGAATCGCCATCAATCATATCCTCTACACGATCTGCAAGACTTGATGCTAATTCACTAAGTTTGTATGCTTCATTATAATTGCCTGTTTCGTATGCCAATTCTGCACTTCTAAGATTTACTCTTGCATCATTAAGAATGTTAATTAACTCTGCATCAGTTATATTTCTTGCAGCCATAATTAATTCAGTTTCTCTAATTTCAACCCTTGAATCATTTAATTCTTTTAAAGCATCATATTTATCGCCTTTGTAAGATTCATAATTTTCATTATCATCAATCATATCCTCTACACGATCTGCAAGACTTGATGCTAATTCACTAAGTCTGTATGTTTCATTATAATTGCCTGTTTCGTATGCCAATTCTGCACTTCTAAGATTTACTCTTGCATCATTAAGAATGCCAATCAACTCTGCATCAGTTATATCTCTTGTAGCCATAAGTAATTCAGTTTCTCTGATTTCAGATTTTGCATCATTTAATTCTTCTAAAGCATCATACCCATAATCTTCATCATAGTCAATCCTATCTTCTACACTATCTACAAGGGATTCTGCCATCAATGCATATCTAAATGCCAATACATAATTTTCATTATTGAAATTAAATTTCGCAAGGTTTAATTGTTCTTTTGCACCCTCCATTATAATTAAAACTTCTGAATCTATGATATTAGTTAATTTTATATCAATCAATGCATCCATTAAATATTCATTAACATATTCAATCTTTTCTTGTGCTCTTTCTTTCATTGAAATGAGCCCCATATTATTTTCAATTAACTCTATTTCAATTTCAACTTCAAATTTACTTAAATTAGCATATTTCATAAATTCATGTTTTGTATCAGTCCTTACATTTTCAATTTCAATTTTAATTTCAGTTATATTAGTTTGAAGATTGTTTATGATTTGTTTGATTAAAGCTATTGATTCATCTGTAATATTGCCTTCAATAGTTAATTTAATTTCAACATCATTGCCAAATTGTTCGATTCGTGTTATGTGTCTTAAAATTTCTATTTCTATTTCAACTTCGAGTTCCATTTCTTTTGAAATATTACTATTTTTAATATTAGGAATGTTTTCCAATGCAGTATTTAATACAGAATTGTGTTCTTCTGCTGCAATTGCCATCGCATCGAAGTTTTCATTTCTTGCCATTAATTCAGTTTCTGCCATTCTTTCTCTTGCAATTTCAAGACTTGTTTTAATTTGTGATTCTGCACCTCCAAATTGAGATAATAATAAATCAATATCATCGATAATTGTATCTATCACATAAAATAAATCATCAGGTGTTGTTCCAGCTTCATATTCAAGTTCTGCCAATTCTATGATTGTTTGGTTGGTTCGAATGGTTATACTTGGTTGATTTGTAGTTTCTGCAAATGCAGTTCCAAATGATGCGGTTGTAATGATTAATGCAATACCAAGCATCAATATAGTTCTTATTGTTTGAGTTATTTTAGTCATATTTAATTTGCTCCTTAGTTTATTATTAGTATATAATTTTATTTTTGTTTGATAATTTTTCGTAGCACATTTAATTCATGTCACAATCAAAGATTTGCAACCGTTCTATATCTTTAGCATAGAATTGCGCATGCTACATTTGCTTTGCGCTCGATACCCTATAAAGGATGGAAGAGCTTTAATATGTATTCTGGAATTTCAATTCAAAAAATGGAAAAGCGATTCCATATAATGAAAAACACCTTTCAGAAAATGGAATTGAATAAATTTTAGAATTTAATATATAAAGTTTTCTTAGATTTACATTTTGTAGAAAAGTATAATTTAAATGAACTCCAATTATATTGTAAAGTTTAAAAGAATTTGAATGGATATTGTAAAATATCAAAAAATATCAAAAGATACCATAAAAAAAATAAGTAAAACAATATGAAGTTATACATTAGTGCAGACATGGAAGGAATTACTGGCGTGACTAATTGGGATGAAGTAAATAAATCAATGCCCGATTACAAAATATTTTCCAATCAAATGACAAATGAAGTAAAAGCCGCATGCGATGGTATAAATGAAGCTGAAATTCAAGTATCAACAAATTCTGATTGTTTTAATATGAAAGAAATAGTTGTAAATGATGCACACGATAGTGCAAGAAATATTGATGTTTTGAAACTTCCCAAAAATATAGAAATAATAAGAGGATGGAGCATTGAGCCGCTTTGTATGTTTCAAGGGCTTGATGAAAGCTTTGATGCGGTAATAATGATTGGGTATCATTCGCCTTCTAATTCTGATGGCAATCCATTATCGCATACACTAAGTTCAAATAAGATTACATCTATAAAATTTAATGGTTCTATTGCATCTGAATTTCTTGTTGGGGCATATACAGCAGCATATTTTAATATTCCTGTGTTATTTGTATCTGGTGATGAAACATTATGCAAAGAAGTTAAAGAATTAAATGTAAATATTAAAACAGTTTCTGTAATGAGGGGTGTCGGAGCATCAACTGTTAGCATACATCCATGCGTTGCAATCGAGAGGATAAAAAATAGTGTAAAAGAGTCACTTATGCAAAATATTAGGATGTGTAAAATTGAACTTCCAAAAGAATTTATTGTAGAAGTGCAATATAAAAATCATAAAGATGCATACAAATCTTCATATTATCCAGGAGTTGAAAAGATTGATTCGCATACACTTTTATTTAAGACTAATGATTTCTATGAAGTGTTAAGAACATTGTTTTTTGTGATATAAATTTAAAAATTTTTTGCAATTTTGACAATCCCTCTTTAAAATCCAGAATAGTTTCCCCATAGAAAATTCAATCTTGGTTGTTTTTTATAGTATATAACTTATAAAGTTATATATTAAACACGCATATCATTCCGATACGCTGTTCAAAGAAATTTCCAATTTTTTGATTCCAATTTAGATGGACACACTTCCTTTTAAGAATATGGGTGATTAATAAACATAGGCATATCCATGTAATTGAGCCATAAATATTTTTCTATTTATAATAGATATAATTAAAATATTGTTCATTCTACTATCTTTAATATAACATCTGAAAGCTCATCTATTTTGCTAAAAGCCTCTTCTACGATTTCTATATCAAGTCAATCATATTTATGGACGATTGCATTTCTTATATCATTATATTTCCTCAATAGCGCCCCATCTTTCATAGAAATTGTGTCATTTTTAATTAATTTTTCAATATTTGTATAATCATCTTCAACAACCAAGCCAATATCTTTTGTTTTCATGGCTGATAGATCCATAGCAATTTAACACACATCTGTAAAGAATATAATAATGCACGCTCTGTAACATCATCTTCTATACTATGGTTGTTGATAAATTCTATTTCATTTTCAAAAAATTCTATTTTTTTAAGGTGCCTTTTTTCCATCTAACCTAAAGCCCTCCTTTGCTTTATCATCTCTCGAGCACTATGAAATGTATTTTTTTAATTCTTGATTTAGTATCTGCCCATTCCTTCCGAAACCTATAAAAATAATAGGAGAGATCGATTTCATTACCAAAAACTATTTGTTGTTTATTTATTATACTCATCTTTACAATAAGTGGTAAATCCTCAAATATCTTAATATCATATTTTCCGCCAAGTTTTTCAAATATTCTTAGAAGCACTCCCTTATTTTCAGGATTAATCAAACAAATATCTATATCAAACCTCACGCCCCTTTTACCCTTTACACATGAACCAAATAAAAGCACTCCTTTAACATTATCTTTTATAAATTCAAAATCTTTTTTATATCTGAAAGCATTAAGTATTTGGACAATATTAAATCTAATTTAAATATAGGATTTTATTCTTGTATATAACTTATAAAGTTATATACTAAACACTCAAACTTTTCAAAATGAGTTAAAGAAATTTCCAATTTCTCGTTTATATGTTTTTCTGTTTTAAAATTTTCTAATTTTTTACAAATTATTCTCTATCAAATCTCGGATTTGTAATATTATAAAATCAATAATTGTAATCATTCCATATGTAAAAATATTACGCACGATATTAAGTATTTATTGAAATAATTTAAATTTAATTCTATAAAATAAAATTATATTTTATATATGATAAAAAAAATGTAGGTGATAATGATATGTAAAAATAAAAAAAGAGATGGTATGTGAATATACCATCGTGAGATTGTAGTTGTTTAATATGTATTCATACTAGTACATCAAGAACAACTTGTTCTACACCATCTGTAAATCTTGCAGTTACTACAACATGATCATTTCCTGGACCTGCGCTAAGATTACCGACAGATGCTGTTGTTGTATTTCCTACGGACAAAGGAACTGTACCAGCAGTACCATGGGTAAGACTATCTATATTCACTCCATTTACAGATGTATTAAGCATAGCTACCATTCCTCCATCAGGACCACCATGGAATACTATTGTTATGTCATTTGCAGTTGGCTGAGTTGCAGCTACGGATACAGTTCTAGGCGGTTCCACCGGTGCAAAGCCCCCAAGCATTGCCATGATTACGCCTGCGATTACTATTGTTGCTGCCACCATTAAGA
>JAAXQB010000132.1 GCA_012329085.1 Methanosarcinales archaeon
ATTTATCAAAATGGGATAAAGTTGACAAAAAAAGTAATGGAAGTTTATGAGAATAATATCAAAAGATCAAAAATTTTACCGCGGTGGGATGTTACTATTATGCCTACTTTTTGGTAAATTATATTATGTGAGTTACCTAATTTGGATTGTGCATAATCTATGAAATCATGTATCAATATTAATTCTTAATATGTTAAAAATTTTAATTTTTAGTTTAAATTGTGTAATTATTTATAAAATAAATATATAAACATAAGTATGACTAAATATCATAATAATATCAATTTTAATGAAATGCATACATACGAAAAATATAATTTTCGATAAATTAGAAATTTTACTCAGTATATAATTTTACAAATCATATACAATATAAAAATTATTTGAAATAAAATTTAATGGTACTATAAAAATTGTAAAAAACTTTACAATAAAAAAGAAAAAAAAGAAGGAAATCTTACAAAATTTCCAACAATGAAACATTTTAAATTAGATGATGATGCATCAGCAGTTTTCATTCTAATTTTATTCTAAAACTATTTAATCAATACGATTTACATTCAATATAATTTATAATATTTAAGAAATTTTGTCAAATTAATCATTTGAATGCATTCGATTATGTTTAAAACCGTGATTTTTTTATGATGCATATATAACAACAAGAATTGTTATATCATTTATATAAATGAAAAATTAAAAAATTTCTCTGAGTGTATAATCTATACAAGAAATTAAAAAATTCTATGAGCATATAACTTTATAAATTATATAAGATTTAAAAAATCTGCGGATATAAGATTTAAAAAATAAACACTAAGTTATAATGTATATACAAAAAATAAATTTTACAAATTATACACAATTCAAAAATTTATAAAATGTGCCTAATTTAAAATTAATCTACTATTCGAACTTCACCACCAATTCCTGTGCGAATGGTCTTAAGTCCCAGCAACTCTATTTTTTTTTGAACTTCAGGTATATGCTTAGGATAGGTGTTGATAAATACCGAGGGACCCGTTTGCATTGAAAACCATACTGGAATTCCTTCTTGACGCATTTTTTTAACTTCAGCAATAACTTGAATACTTTCTGGTTGAAATATAACTATTCCATGTTGTCCTGTCATTGTTAATGCATGCAATTCAAGTGCATCTATTTCTGATAATTGTGCAACTTTTTCTAAATCTCCTGTTTTAATTGCAAGTTCCATTTCTTCAATTCGTATATTAACACTTTTAATTCGTGCTTCAAAAAAGGGTGATGTGACTATATCCGAGTGTACTTCTTCTGTTCGAATATCTGAAGGTATTGGGACTATCAATATACCCATGTCCAAATTAGACTTAGTGGCTATTTTTTCTGCATACGAACTTCCATCGTCTTTTCCAGTGTACCAGCGTGCATATTCGCCTGCAACACTTCTGGACGCAGACCCTGCGAGCCTTCTTGCAATTCTGGATATGATTTTAAGATTCCATCCATATTTTTTATCTAAGTTTGCTGCTTTAAATGCGGCTCCTGCAAGTGCTGCTCCACCAGCTGATGAAAAACCTAAACCTTTTGCTTCATTATAACTTAAACTATTTTCTGATGATACTTTGAATTTTTTTGTAATGCCTGCTAATTCTTTCACTTTATTTAGAATTGTTAGACATCTATTGAATGCATTTTCTCCTTCTATTAGCTTTTTGCCATTCATTACAATAGTATCTTGCTCAAAATCACCAAACTCTACGGTTGTTTTTGTATAGAGTGCATCAATATTAACAGAAATACTATCATGGAATGGAATGCGTAATTCTTTATCTATAAGCCCATGATATTTAAGTAATCCTTGCATTGGATGCGCTATTGCTGTTGCTTTCATTTCGTCTTTTTTACATTCTTTCATTTCTTTTTTCATGTTATCGTATTAATAAATAAGTTGATTTTAATTTTATTTAATTTTATGTATTAAAATTTTATAGATGTGTTTGAATTGAATTTTTTCTAAATTTTTTAATAACTCGTTTGGAACAAACGAGTGTTTACTCGTGATTGAACAAACGATCTATTAAAAATTATTCTTTTCTTTTACAAGACTATACAAATAATTTTTTAATTCTTCATGATTTTTAAATATAACATTTGCTTTTTTAAGTAAATCTGGTTCCACATGAGTTGGAATTGCAATACAATACATGTTTGCATTTATTGCAGATTCAACTCCAAGTGGTGCATTCTCTATAACTTTACATTCATGTGCATAAACTCCAAGCATAGATGCAGCTTTTAAATATGGTTCAGGAGATGGTTTTCCATGAATCACATCTTCGCCTGAAACAATCGCATCAAAAACATCAGGATAAAATTCTGTAATCATTTTCATTGCAATTGTTCTGTCTGAACCTGTTGCCACACCAAGTTTATAATTTTCCTTCAATAAACTTAATGTTTCTTTCATACCATCAAATGGAACAGATTCATTTATTTCTAAAAATACTTCTCTTTTTCTATGCAACAATTTATCAAAATAGTCTGGATTAATTGGAATTTTTGCTTTATTAAATACTTTTTCAATAACGCCTTTATGATTTGAACCTTCTATATCATAAATATCTTGCCTATTAATTTTTATTCTTTTTTCAATTTCTCCAATAACTTTGATCCATGCATCTGCATGATGCGGCATAGAATTCATAAGAACTCCATCTAAATCAAAAATTAGTGCCTTTAACATTATTTAATACTTATATATGTTGAATTCGTCCCTTTAGTGTAATACCAAGTTCAGTTAATTGATATTTACCATCTGTTTCAAAAATCAATTCTTTTTCTACAAGCTCATTTAATATATCATCTATGAGATGTTGCGATAACCGTGCAGTTTTCGCAATTAAGGTAGAACTCATGCCTCTTTTTGAACCCAACAGTTTTAAAATTTTTTGTCTATTATTATTTCCAGATACAAATCCTATTAATTCATCAATGTTCATATTTTATTCCTCCTTTATTTTATTATTATTCTATCGTCTTACATACTATTTAAACTTAAACCATAAATTTTATTAACTGTAACACGCATTTATATATGGCAAGCTAGTCTGGGTAGCCCGGCGTTACCTATAACCTGAAATCGCCGATATGCAGGAGACGAAACCAAGGGGCGATACTATGAACAATTTCAAACCTACAATTTCAACTGCGAAACTTCGTCCTATTTGGATGATGTTGATATGAAGGCTTATCGGAAGATTTGTTTTTATATCTTAATTGTGAAAACCGGCCGAGGTCCGGAAGGGAGCAGGCTTATCGCATGCACTCATCGCTTATAGGGTCGCGAGGTGGAGACGAAATTGCAGATTATTTGAATTTGGAATTAATATCCACCTGCGGTGTGCTTGCCATTTAAAATTTATTATTGCATATGATTTGTAAAAGTTTATGTTAAGCATTTATTTTTTTATTGTATATAACTTATACAGTTATATACTAAATACGCATTCCATTTAGAAAGTCTATTTGGAACAACTGTGTGCATAGGATTGTATAAAATTGCATTTGATTTTCAAACGAATATATACCATTTAATTTAACAAGTTTTAAATATGAAAAGCTATATGGAATATAAATAAATTTTACCATTTTTGGCGAGATAGCCAAGCCCGGTATGGCGTAGGATTGCTAATCCTATGGTGCTTTGCACCTCGGGGGTTCGAATCCCCCTCTCGTCGTTCTTTTTTGATAGCTCGTTCGGAACGAGCGTTTGCTCAGTCTCGAAAAGAATAAGCGTTAGTATATACCTTCTAAAAGTATATACTTAACACTCATTTTTTCAAAATGAGTTAGAGAAAATTTTAATTTTTCGTTGATATAATTTTAAAAGACATGATGTTTTTTTCTTATTACAATTCATTTATAAGACATGTGATTGTAAATTATATGCATCATACAAAAATATTTTTATTTTTGGTAAATTAAAAAATTTCTTTCAGCATATACTTTTATAAATTATAGCATATTATATAAAATAACGCTCATTCGTTCAATCATGAGCAAACGCTTGTTCATTCTGAACAAACAAACGCTCGTTCGTTCCGAACGAGCTATCAAAGATTTTTTCAAACGCGCATATCATTTTAAATGAACTATCAAAAAGAATTAACACATTGGAAAATTAAAATATTTTCTAACTTATTTTTGTAAAGAATGGGTGTTAAATATACAATTTTATAAGTTATGTATTAACGCTCGTTCGTTCTTAAGCGAGCAAACGCTCGTTTGTTCCAAACGAGCTATTAAAAATTAATTTTCCCTCAATATATAAAGGCAATATTATGAAACTTACAATTAAAGGGCGTGCATGGATATTTGAAGATGATATTGATACGGATGTTATAATTCCCGGAAAATATCTAAGAACCACAGATATGCAAATATTCGCAGATCATGCCATGGAGGGTGTATACCCTGGGTTTTCAAAAAAAATACAAAAAGGTGATGTGATAATTGCAGGTAAAAATTTTGGATGTGGGTCTTCGAGAGAACAAGCAGCACTTGCCTTAAAACATGCAGGAATTGGATGCGTTATTGCCAAATCATTTGCACGGATATTTTTTAGAAATGCAATTAATGTAGGACTTCCCATCATAGAAGCGTCAGTTGAATGCGATGAAGGTAATGTTGTAGAAGTTGAATTTAATAAAGGATTTGTGAAAGTAAATAATAATATATTTAAAGCTGAAAAACTTCCAAATTTTTTACTTGAAATTTTAGAAAATGGCGGACTTATCCCCCATAGAAAGAAAAAAGGCAATGATATATGATAAATATCTTAATAACATCTTTTATCTATTAAATTTATTTTTAAAATAATTTTAAATATTTAAATTTTTTATTGTATGTGATTTGTAAAATTACAATGCAAAAAGAAAAATTTAATAGATTTAGGAGTTACGCAGTTGATCTAGGTAGGGTGTACACAGGATGAGCCAAATAAGAGCGAATTGCATCTCGGATAATGCTCGTCTTGGCCTCAAACCACGATATTCCCGTGCGCAGGCGATATACCTCCAAA